>NZ_AZUI01000001.1:6083364-6383701 GCF_000526995.1 Lacrimispora indolis DSM 755
CCCACATAATAAGCCGTTCCGTCCCCATAGGAATGTTGGGAAATCACCATAGAGTCCTTCTTATAAGTTTCCTTGTAGGACCCCAGAAGTTTTGCCTCCCCTGCCAGCAGCTCGCTCCATGCTTTGTCCCTTGTTTCCACCTCATCTTCCTCAGATGCCAGGCGGATGCCCAGTCTGGTCCGGTTGCTGTCTAATACCGGCTCAACCTCCTGCACCGTTACTCCAAATACTTCGTCAAGATAGGCCGGAAGAGATATGGTATACCCCAGGTTATCCTCATTTTTAACACCCGTCAAAAAGGTGGCGATTAAAATTCCGCCCTGATTTACATAATCCCGGAGACGCTTTACTGTCTCCTTTTTCAGAACAAAAGCTGCCGGAAGCACCAATGCCTTATACTCCTGGAAATCACGTTCAAGGGAAATCACATCGGAATGAATCCCAATACGCTCTAAATTATAATACAGCTTTCCGGCAAAATCCATATAAGAAAATTCAGGATCATTGACCGGCTTTATTTTTAAGGCCCAATGGCTGTCGTAATCCAGCAGAATCCCTACTTCTGAGCAGAAAGATGCTTCTTTTAAAGGTTCCAGCTGCTCTAAGATGTTGGCTGTTTCCTTCATTTCATAATACCGCCTTCTTGGAATCCCGTCTAAATCCACGATTGCATAGTTTAACTGCTCTGCCCCCGCCGGAAAGCTGCGGAACTGATAGTGTAAAAGTAAACCGGCACCATTGGCAAATGCCTGGACCACCGCCTGCTTCAATGCACCGGGTCCGGGCTGCAGCCGTCCCGTCCCGCTCAGCCTGTGGCCTCCTCCGGACATAAATTCCATGACCCAGAACGGTTGGTCAGGCTTTACCCCTCTGCCAAATGCATAGGGGAAGGAATCTACCCAGGCGTTTCGCAGATTGGGATAATAATCAAAGGCATAGCAATCCAGCTGTTCAAAGCCTTTAAAATAGTCAATGCTGTTGGTCACAAGTCCCGTTCCATTGGTGGTCACCGGATACGAAGTAAAAGCCTTCAGGATATCAGCCTGAATGTTTTGAAACTCGATCTGGCTTTCACTGGAAAACCGTTCGAACTCCAGACGGACCGTGGGGTTTTCATAAAAGTCCCGAATCTGGATCTGCGCCCCCGGCTCAATGGCATTGACCGGTGGATTGATCTGTTCAAAGGACCGGTACTCCTGGGACCAGAAGATGGCACCGCTTCTCCTGTTAAAGGTTTCGATCCCGCCGTATTTCTGCTTCAGCCAATCCTGAAACTTCTTCCGGCAGTTTTCGCAGGTACATCTGCCCGTTCCTTCCTGAGCCAGTTCATTGTCAATCTGAAATCCTGCCACATAGGGATTCCTGCCATAATGCTTCCCTACAGCTTCTGCGATGCCGGCACAGGCCTTCCTGTACGCTTCATGATGATAACATCCATGTCTTCTGCCTCCGAAAGGACGGCGAATCCTCCTGTTATCCTGATATAACATGTCCGGCCAGGCTTCCACCATCCACGCCGGGGGGCATGCCGTAGGGGTTCCTACGATCGTACGGATGCCGGCCTGCCCCAGTTCCTCAATCACCGGGTCCAGCCAGGAAAAGTCATATTTTCCTTCCTCCGGTTCCATCCGGCACCAGGAAAACTCCCCCATTCGGACCGTATTGATTCCGGATTCCTTTATCAGCTTTAAATCCCATTTAAGCTCTTCTTTGCTTTTATGTTCCGGGTAATAGGATACTCCATATAACATTGATCTGCCTCCTCAACCTTGCTTTTCACTGCCAAATCTGTTTCTGACTACGGGCATCCAGATGCGCATCTCATCCAGACCCCGGTTATCCCAGGCAAAATAAGGAATCATACGCACCGGGACCGGTTCATAGCCTTCCTCAGAGTAATCCTGGTAAAGGGAATTTCTGTCATATTCCGGTCCATTAATTTTCTTTAAAAACGTGGCCCCAAGTCCGGTCACCTTCCGGCCTTCTATCTCAATCTCCTCCGGCTCCAACCGTACGTCTGACGGAACAAACAGATCGTCAATGGTTTCTGCCGGAGCGTCCATGCCTTCCAGACAGTATACCAGTGGCCCCCGCTCCACAGCTACCTGATTGCAGTTTTCTTCCACCAGAGCATGGGAGCAGGTCAGACGGGGCTTCATCCCTAAATCCAGGCTGATCACGGTATGTTCCGGATCCTCTATTTCCACAGTCAGAAAACTGCCCCTGTCCGCAGCCGAGAGCTTTCTTTCCCATATACACTTCTGCCCGTTTTCCGTTATCTGAACCCCGCTTTCTCCCCGTACCCAGGACGGGATCCTCAAATGCAGCTTCACCGGCTCATTCTTCTTCATGTCTTCAAAGCGAAAGGTTATTTTTCCGTCATATGGATAGTCCGTTTCCTGAACCAGAACACCTTCACAGCCATTCAGGAGCTTTATATCCGCCCGGCTGGCACCGTATAATACCGGATAAATGCCGGTATCATCTAAAGTGTAAGCGTATTCACTCAGCTGGGCAATCAGCCTGGCCAGGTTCGGCGGACAGCAGTAGCTTAAAATATATTCCGTCCGCTCCTGTCCCCAGATCAGCTCATAAGGAAGTTTTTTTGCCCGGCGCAGCATGTTCTCATAGAAGAATCTCTTCCCATCCAGGCTGACTGCCGCCAGGTTCCCATTTAAGACCATCCGTTCCAGAACCTCCGCATACTCCTCTTTTTTCTCCATGCAGAACATACGGTATGCCCAATATACGCCTCCCACAGAGGCACAGGTCTCATTGTAAGCCGTCACATTGGGAAGCTGGTATTCATATCCATAAGCCTGATGGACCAGCTGGTGGGTGAAAAAGTTTCCATATGGCGACGCACCGTTATACAAAGCGCCGCATCCTCCGGTTATATAGAGCTTCTGCGTCACAAGGCTGTGCCATACTTTATGAAGGACCTCCGTTAGTTCCGGATTTTCCTCTTCCAGGCATAAATCCGCCACTCCTGCATACAGGTAATTGGCTCTCACCGCATGGCCGATGATTTTTTCATGTTTTATAAGAGGAAGTCTGTCCTGGTTGTCATCCAGCCCTTCCTTTATGCAGTCCCGCAGCTCCACTGCATCTTTTAACAAATCCAGATATTCCTGTTTTCCCGTTGTCCGATACAATTCGGCCAGCCCCATGTAATGGGAAGGGCATACAGCGGTCTGTGCCTCCCTGCTCTTCCTGGCCTCTTCATACAGATGCTTTAAATATCCGGCGGCTTTCTCGGCAATGGTAAGAAAGCTGTCCCGGCCTGTCACCCGTTGATACAGGCAGGCAGCGGTGAACAGGTGGCCGAAATTATAGACTTCAAATTCGTTGATATCTCCAAGTCTTGCGGCCTTCCCCTTCTTCTCACTGATAATCTGTTTTGTGGAAATATATCCGTCAGGCATCTGTGCCCTGCCGATCAAACCAACATAATCCTCAAGCTCTTCCAAAAGCTGCCGGTCCTCTCCCAGAGCCGCCGTATAAACAGCAGATTCCATCCATTTATAAAAATCGCCGTCTCCAAAAACAGTGCCGTCAAAATCACCGTCTGATTCACCCGCTGCGATCTTAAAATTTTCCGTCACATGGCTGATTTCTTTGCTCTCAAACATTTTTTGCAGATGGGGAACCGTAGAATTCATGCAGGTATCAAGCCGTTCCTTGTATAGTCCGCCTGTCCATTTCACCGCGGGAAAGGGAAGACCGCAAACCCGGGCAAAGGGTGAACTTTTTAAATCTGTCAGCATCGTTCTCCTCCTCACTGTTTTTTATAAATTATTTCAAAGCTTCCGGAGCCTGCTTCAGCCGTCATACACCCCTCCTTAAGCTGAAAGGCAAGACCATCGGTTTCATACGGCACTGCCCCTTTTTCCAGACGTATTGTAACCGCTGCATTGGCCGGCACGGCAAAGGCAAGCCGCCGCTCTCCCGGCGTCTGCGTTTTTTCCCAGCTGATCCGGATCATTCCAAGTGCACTTTTATATGATCCTTTTGCATATGCTAAGGCGTCTCCTGTCTGGGGGCTGATGATGATACGCCGGTATCCGGAACAAACCTCATCCGTTTCAATTCCCAGAACAGAGCGGTACAGCCATTCTCCCACCGCTCCATAGGCATAGTGGTTAAAAGAGTTCATATCCGGACTCCACATGGTTCCATCCGGCTTTAAGCCGTCCCAATGCTCCCAAATAGTGGTCGCCCCCCTCTTGACCTGATACAGCCAGGAAGGAAAATCTTCCTTTAAAAGCAGCTCATAAGCCTTATCCGCATAACCATTTCCACTAAGTGCATGGAGGAAATAGGGGGTGCCCACAAAGCCGGTCACCAGATGTCCGCCCTCTTTCTCAAGGAGTGTAACCAGCTGCTCGGCCGTCTTCTGCCTGTATGCTTCCGGAACAAGGTTAAAATGCAAAGCCAGAATATGGGCGGTCTGGGTCATAGCCGTCATGCTTCCGTCACTCTCAAAAAATGTGCTCTGAAACTTCTTTACAATTTCTCCATACAATGCTTCATACTCTCTGGCATCCTCTTCCCGCTGCAGGATCAAAGCTATTTTCGCAAACAGTCCTGTTGAGTATGCATAATATGCGGTACAGGTCAGATCATTGGGGGTTGCTCCGAAATAGCTGCCCTCCTCTGCATCAAGCGCCACCCAGTCTCCAAACTGCAGTTTATAATTCCAGATATGATCCCTGGCATGTTTTCTCATAAACCCGATCCATTGCTTCATGCTGTCATACTGCTCTTCCAATATGACCTTATCCCCATACATCAGATATAAAGTCCATGGGTTGATCACGGCCGCATCAGCCCAGGCTGCCGCGGAATGGGTTCCCTTTGAAAGCAGCCAGTCGTCTTTTTCCCTGCCGCTTATGATATCCGGCACCACATGGGGAACTCCCCCTTCCGGCGTCTGGTCCGCGGCCACATCTTTCAGCCATTTTCTGAAAAACGTATAGGTATTCATCAGATAACAGGAAGTACGGCAAAAAATCTGTGCATCTCCCGTCCAGCCCATTCTCTCATCTCTCTGGGGGCAGTCCGTGGGAATATCCAGAAAATTCCCCTTCATGCTCCACTTACTGTTGCTGTGGAGCTGGTTTACCAAAGGATGGGAACAGGAAAATTCTCCGGTTTCTTCCATGTCCGAATGCAGGACGCAGGCTTCCACATCTTCTTCTTTCAGTTCCCCCGGCCAATCCAGGACATGAACATACCGAAAGCCCTGGAAGGTGAAATGGGGATGATAGATTTCTTCGCCTACTCCTCTGCAGATATAGCGGATTTCTTCTTTTGCCGACCTAAGATTGGCTGTATAAACATTTCCTGAAGAATCCAGCGTCTCAAAGCATTGAAATCTTACCTCTTCTCCTGTCCTTCCCCGCACCTTAAATTGTACCCAGCCCGTTAAGTTCTGCCCGAAATCAATGACCCGGTCTCCCTGCGGCGTCTGGAAGATACTCCTTGCCTTCAGAGTCTCTATGACCTTTACCTTCGAACCAGCCTGGGCGGTCAAAGCACTCTTTGGAAACTCAATCGTTTCTACCCCCTTCCAGTCATCTGCGCGGTAGCCAGGACAGTTCCAATTTTCAATTTCCATGCCGGCGTCATAAATCTCCCCGTCATAAATCTCAGAAAAAGTCACAGGGCCCTCATGGCCCAGCCAGCTTTCTTCCGTAAAAAACGTCTCCTCCCGGCCATCCCGGTAGCGGACCACCAGCTGCATCAGAAAAGACGCCTGGTCTCCGTAATTATTACGCAGATGAAGAAAGCCCATTTTCCCTTTATACCATCCGGCACCAACCAAAGCTCCAAGCGCATTGGCTCCCTGTTTCAGCAGATCCGTAACCTCATAGGTCTGATAGCACAAATGCTTCTGATAGGAAGTCCAGCCAGGGGTCATCTCGTCCTGGCCCACCTTATGTCCGTTTATATAGAAATGATACAGTCCAAGTGCTGTGGTGCATGCATAGGCTTCCAGCATTTCACCGCTGACTTCGATCTCCTTTCGCAGATAAGTGCTTCCCGAGAAGTCTTTATCCTCCGGTCCTTCCGCAGTAATGAACTGGGCCTTCCATTGGTCTTGTTTTATGACTGCAGTGACAAAAAACGCCGGTTCACTGAAACTGCTTTGTTCCTCTCCATCCTGCACCTGCACCCGGACAAAATATTTTTTACAGGAAGCAGGACAAAACCCGGCTGCCTCCACATGGATGGACTCCCGGCTCTTAACCCAGCCGCTTTCATAAACCATGGTTTTAAAGTTCTCATCCCCGGCAATCTCCAGCCTGTACGCTTCCTGCTTTACATTTTTTTTGTCACTGCAAAGAATCCAGCCAAACCATGGCCTGCCGTCCAGCCCCACCGGATTTTTCAAATATTCAATTGTTATTTCCGACACTTTCAGCATGCTTTCTCTCCCATTCCATTATCGTTGTCCGCTGTAATTAAGCCAGAAGCTTCCTGACCGTTTCTCTCCAGCCCTCATATTTCTCAGCTCTCACTCCTGGCTCCATACATGGATTATATTGCTTTGCTTTCATTTTTTCAAATATATCTTCCTGATAAATGCCAAGGGAAAGGCCTGCGGCGAAAGCGGCTCCCATTCCAGAGAGCTCTTTTATTTCGGAGACACGCACATTTGTTCCCAGGATATCGCTTTGAAACTGCATCAGGTACTGGTTTCCCGTGGGACCTCCGTCCACCCGCAGTTCTGTTATGATGCAGTTCATGTCCTCACACATAGCCTGAATTACGTCGGCAATTTGGTAGCCAATGCTTTCCAGTCCGGCCCTGACGATTTCCGCCCGGCCTGTGGTCCTTGTCATTCCGTTAATGGAAGCGGTGGCACGGCTGTCCCAATATGGCGCTCCAAGGCCGGTGAAGGCCGGGATTAAGTAGACCTTATCATTTTGGTCGGCTGCTGCTGCAATCTGCTCCGTCTCCTCCGGGGAGGAAATCATGTTCATCTTCTCTTTCAGCCAGGTAATTACCGCGCCCGTATAATTGATGTTACCTTCCAGAATGTAGTTCACCTTTCCGCCCATGCGCCAGGCTAAGGAAGTCACTACTCCATGGGTGCTGAACACCGGTTCTTTTCCCGTATTCATCATGATGGAAGATCCGGTTCCATAGGTTGCTTTTGTCATGCCTTTTTTTAAGCAGCCCTGGCCAAACAGCGCGCCGTGGGAATCTCCCATCACGCTGTGAATGGGAATAGGTGCGTCAAACAGTCCCTCAAAGTCCGTCATTCCAAAGCATGAGTCCGAATCCGAAACCTCAGCAAGCCACTGGCTTTTTAAACCAAATATCTTGCAGAGCTCCTGATCCCAGGCCAAATCCCTGATATTAAAAAGCTGCGTCCTGGAAGCGTTTGAATAGTCTGTTTTATAAGAAGTTCCGCCTGTCAGACGGTAAACCAGCCACGTATCCACAGTTCCGAAACACAGCTCCTCCTTCTCCGCCCGTTCCTTCAGACCAGCCACATGTTCCAGAAGCCATTTAAATTTTGAAGCAGGAAAATAAGGGGAAAGGATCAATCCTGTCTTATTCCGTATAATTTCCGAATCAACGGTCTCTTCTATTCTTTTGCAGATGTCCCTTGACCTGGCGCATTGCCATACGATTGCCAAGGCTTGCGGTTTCCTTGTTTTCTTATCCCACACAAGGGCAGTTTCCCGCTGATTGCTGATTCCCAGACCGGCAATCTCATTTTTAGGAACTCCGGAGGTTTTCATGAGCTTTCGTACCACTTTTAACGTGTTTTGGTAGATTTCCTCCGGATCATGGGAAACGTAACCCTCTTCGCTTACGATCTGCCTGTGGGGCACATCCTCCCTTTTTACCAGTTTCCCATGGTCATCAAATAAAAGTGCCTTTGTTCCCTGAGTGCTCTGGTCCACCGCCAGAATATATTTTGCCATGTTAAATCAGCTCCCTTGCCCGTTTTGCGATTCCTTCTGCCGTAAGTCCGTAATACTCGAACACTTCTTTTGAGGTTCCCGTGATGACAGGGGCATCGGGAAGAGACAAATTGATCACCTTTTTTGGGCAGTGGGCTGCGACGATCTGGCTGACCATGGAACCCAAACCTCCATATGGGGAATGCTCCTCCACGGTGATGATTGCTCCAGCACGTTCTGCCGCATGCAATACAGCCTCCTGGTCCAAAGGCTTTACACAGTACATATCAATAACGGATGCTGAAATTCCGCTTTTCTTTAACAGCTCTGCGGCCTCCAGCGCCGGCTTTACCATCTCCCCGCAGGCAATGACAGCAATATCCGTTCCAAGGGAAAGAACATTGGCCCGGTCCAGTTCAAAGGGGCAGTTCTCCTCCGTGTAAATGTCTGCCACCGCATTTCTTCCCACCCTTATGTAAGCAGGCTTCTGATCCTTTAACAATTCCTCGATCAGCCGTTTTGTCTGGAACCTGTCACTGGGCAGATAAACCCTCATATTGGGAACTGCGGCCATAGCTGCAATGTCCTGGGCGGAATGATGGCTCATTCCCAGAGCTCCATAACTGACCCCGCCGCTGATTCCGATTAAAGTCACGTTCGTGTCGGAATAAGCACAGTCTATCTTCGCCTGCTCATAACTTCTGGCAGACAAAAAGCAAGCCGGAGAAGCAGCAAATGCTTTTTTCCCGCATTTTGCCAATCCGGCCGAAATGCTGACCAGATTCTGCTCCGCAATTCCTGTTTCCACAAATTGCTCCGGGTATGCCTGTGCAAATGGGGCCAGGGATGCGCTTCCCCGTGAATCGCTGCACAAGACAATGATATCATGATCTTCCTTTGCCTGCGCTGACAATGTCTCACATATCGCCTGTCTGTTGGGTATTTGATTCATACTGCCGCCTCCCTTCTCATTTCCAAATCAGCCATTATAGCCTCATACTCTTCTCCAGTGGGCACCCTATGATGCCAGTCCGCCTTATTTTCCATTATCGGGGAACCACATCCTTTCACCGTGTTGGCAATCAGAACGCTGGGCCTTCCCTTTACTGTCTTTGCCTGTTCAAATGCGTCGTTCAGTTTCTCCACATCGTTTCCATCTGCCACGTCGATTACATGCCAGCCAAAGCTTTTAAAACGATTACCAAGGTCATCATGCCCCATGACCTCCTCTGTATTCCCGGAAATCTGGAGGCGGTTGCGGTCCACAACAGCGCAGAGATTATCCAGCTTAAACTGGCTGGCAGCCATGGCCCCTTCCCATACCGATCCTTCCGCCAGCTCTCCGTCGCCCATAACTGTATAGACCCGGTAGGACCTCCCGTCCATCTTTCCTGCCAGAGCCATTCCTACACAGACAGGCAGTCCGTGGCCCAGAGAGCCGGAATTCATCTCAATGCCAGGAAGCTTGTTGTTAGGATGCCCAATAAACCTGGAGCCGAATTTTGAGAAACTCTTTATGACTTCTTCTATGGGGAAAAAACCTTTTGCTGCAAGAACCGCATACAGAGCTTCCACGGAATGTCCCTTGCTAAGCACAAACCGGTCCCGGTTCTCATCTTCCATCAGCTCCGGACTTATGTTCATCTGGCGGAAATACAGCACGGCCAATATATCCATGACGCTCATATCTCCGCCGATGTGGCCCCCTTTCCCTTCCATAATCATATCTATCACAGATTTTCTCAGTTCATAGGTCTTTGCCTTTAGTCCGTCCATATCATTCTCCTCTTAAATAGGCCCTGATCTCTTCCTCGTTGTCATCATATAAATCCGGCTTCACGCCGATGTACTTGCATGCTTCGTATAATACCGGAACAATGTCCTTGTGGATACCCACACAGTGATGAATATAAGGCCCTTCCACCAGCTTTGCTTCCAGTTTCTTTAAGTTTGCTACCTCCACCCATACGTAAGTGCCTTTCGTGTATGGACCATCAATTCCCTTCGCCTTTCCAAGTAAAAGAGAGTATTCCCCGTTATCCCCGTCGAACCGGCACAAGGTCATCTCACCATGCTTTGCCTCCGCCTCCACAGCTCCCGGATGGTCAAAGGCCAGGGGGTAGCCCAGGGTCGGCCTTTCTTTCGCAACGGAAATGGGCCATGGGCCGCAGTGCTGAAGCAATTCTCCATTTTCGTTGTCCGGATGTCTTACGGTCCAGTCCGCAAAAAAACTTCTGCATTCATCCATGCCCGCCGCCTCTGCCATAACTGCGGTAACAGCCCCGTGAATGTCTGTCTCACAGACCACCGGGATTCCTTCTTCATTTAACAGGGAATTGGCTCCGCATGGCATAATGCCGATTTCTCCCTGAAGAGCATTCCAGCACTGAATGGCAATCGCGTTGCAGCCGTACTTAACTGCCAGATTTTTCATGGCAGCCTTTAATGCCGCGACATTTAACAGTGCCTCTTCACTGATTTTAATATTCATGGACTCTTTGCAGTCCTTTACGATCTTTTCAACCTCTGTCCTCTCCTCTTTCATCTGTTGTATCTCGGAGGTTAATTCAGGCATAGGAATTGGGGACAATTGTATGTTGAACCGTTCCAGCAACTCGCCTTCGTTGCACATGGTGGTCCAGAAATCAAAAGGCCTGGGGGCTATCTGCAGGATTCTTGTGTTTTTAAATACTTTTACTACATTGCAGACCGCCAGAAAATCACGGATTCCCCGCTCAAATTCCGGGTCCGTCAGCCGGCAGTTGGTCAGATAGGTAAAGGGAACCTTAAATCTTCTCAGCACCTTTCCTGTGGCAAAGAGGCCGCATTGACTGTCCCGCAGGCGAATTCCATTTTCGTCCGGCCTCTCGTCTCTTGGCCCCCAAATCAGGACCGGAACTCCAAGCTCCTTTGCCAGTCTCGCGCAAACGTATTCCGTTCCGAAGTTGCAATGAGGGAGAAACAGTCCATCGATTCCTTCATCCCTGAACTTTTCAGCTATGATTTTTACATGGCTGTCATCGTAGAGAAGCCCTTCTTCGTTCATATCCTTAATATCCACGAAAGAAACTCCCAGTTCCTCAAGTCTATCCGCCGTCAAATTCCTGTACTTTATAGCATCCGGAGCGCTGAAAATGCTCCTTCTTGTGGGGGCGAACCCCAGTTTTATAGTCGCCATAACATCCATCCTTTCTGCTGAACGATCTTTTCATATATATAAATTATACAGATTACATAACTTAATTTCATTATGATATTCAGTATTTATTAATGAATTTTTAACTTAATTCTTGCCTTTTTCCACTTAATAGACCATAATGATATCAGAACGATCAGGAGGTACATCTATGGGAATTACTGCAAAAGAGCTGGCTAAAATATTAAACCTTTCAGCTGCCGCCGTATCCATGGCTTTAAATAACAAGCCAGGCGTCAGCACGGAAACAAGAAGGAGGGTCATCGAAACAGCCCAGAAGTTTGATTATGATTTGACCCGTCACACATTTCGCCCAAGGGACGTGAGCAGCATTTACTTAATTATTTATAAAAAACACGGAGCTATCGTTGGAAGCAATCCTTTTTTTCAAGAGCTTTCCGAAGGAATCGCGGCCGGTTGCCAGAAAAATAATTACAAGATGGAAATCCGTTATTTATACGGTGAGGAAGGTAATATTGAAAATCGATTAAAAGATATGCTCTACTCCGGCTGTACCGGAATCATCCTTTTGGGAACCGAAATGACACCTGAAGATTTTCTTCCTTTTCGGTCCCTCACGATTCCGATCGTCTTACTGGACAGCTATTTTGAAACGGTTCCCTGCGACAGCATCATTATCAACAACATCCAGGGGGCTTTCCTTGCCGCTTCTTACTTGATAAAAACAACCGGAAAACAGCCTGGCTATCTCCATTCCTCCTATCCGATCGGAAATTTTGCAGAACGGCATTCCGGCTTCTTTAAGGCAATTCACACCTATGGAATGGCCGCCTCCAACAGCATTGTCCACTCAGTCACTCCTTCCATAGAAGGCGCTTATGCGGATATGCTGGAAATCCTTAAAAGGAAGGAACCTCTGGCTCCCTGCTACTTTGCGGACAATGATTTAATCGCCATGGGAGCCCTTAAGGCATTTAAGCAGTGTGGCTACCGGATACCGGAGGATATCTCCATCGTGGGCTTTGACAACATCCCTGCGGGAATCATTGTGGATCCTGCCCTCACTACCATTCATGTGCCTAAGCATTATATGGGAACAATGGCTGCCAACAGACTCATTAGCCGCATGGAAGAACCGGATGCCACCTCCGTGAAACTTGAAATTGCCACGACTTTAATCCGGAGGAATTCTGCCTGAAGCAGAGGAAAAGGTTGTAGAATAAAAAACAGCAGGCAACGATCAAATCTCTGATTATTCAGTGACTTTTCGTTTCCTGCCGTTTCATTTACTCTGCCAAAGCCTTAATTTCCTGATACTTCTTATGATCCGTATATAATTCTCCGGTATATGGATTTCTCTTTGTCTTATACATTCTGTGAATCATATATACAAATACTCCGATATTTGCAAGAAGAGCCAGCAAACTTATAACAAATAAAAAAGTGGTATCCGGTGATACACCTGCCACCGGTTGGATTCCTATTCCGGTCAATACCGTATACCCGTCAGGGGAAAGCATTCCTTCCCGTATCGCTGCTTCTGCAATAGCCTTACTGGACCGGGAATGCACCAGAAAACTGCTGGCATCCTGAAATACCGGAAACGTCTGGGCAAACATGCACCACAGTGCCAGCGTCTGGGCACGGTGCTGCAGCCATGCCCCCTTCCCCACTGTAAATGCACAAATTGTGGGGGCCAGCAAAAGGGCTAATCCGCAATACCATGCATGAGTCGGAAGGCAGTTATAGGTATAAGCAAAATTCCACAAATCATAGGCAATAATCCAGAACCACATCATATCAGGCCAAAGCATATCCTGGCTCTTATCTTTACTGGTCTTCTTTCGAATACAGATTCCAAACCAGCCTGTAATGGTCACAATATTCAAAAGACCTGCGATCCCGTTCATGACATTCCATGAACCGCCGATATAGTACTGAACCTGATTGTTCATATACTCCATAACCGGTGATACATACTGGCTTACTTCAAAATCGCGGAAACAGGCTTCCAGGATATTGACCGCCAGAATTAACGGCGGGAAACACAGCGCAATTTTATTATGCTGCAGCTTTTTGATATGACGGATACACCAAAAGCCAATACACCCTGCCGTAGAAGAGTAAACCTTTGCCAGATGAAACCAGTCCATATAAGAAGTATCCTTCAGCGTTGTCACCCATAAAACGGTTAAAACAACCGGAAGCACAACAAAGCAGCCAAATCCCACCCATTTAAAACGGCGGCTCAATTCATTTGCGGCAAACAACGATAGAAACACCCCAAGCCATACCAGTAAAACCAATATTGTCGGAACACCTTCTGAAAACACAAACATACCCATTCCTCCTTGTTTTACACGCTTCTATTTCTTTCATATTTAATTCATGAGAGCATTCTGGCATTCACCTGTGACGAATTGCGATCCCTTCTTTCACAGCCTTCGCCACTTCATCGTCAGAATCCTTTAGTTACACACGATCTCCTTAATGATCATGTCATCGCCCTCCAGGATTTCCATATCCATACTGCCGCAGCCAGGGCAAATTAAATCACTGTAAACGGCATTAAATACCCTGCCGCAGCCTTTGCATTTCACAATACCGGGAATGACGATAAGCTCCAGCTCTGTTTTTTCCATAAAAGTTTTATAGGAGGCAGCAGGCCAGCTTTGCTCCAAGTATCTGGGCACGATACCGGAAAGCTCACCAACTTCGATGACAAGCTTGTGGACCTCTGTAATATTCTGCTCCTTTACAATACGCTCAATGGTGTGAACCATTGAGTTTAATACACCAAGCTCATGCATGACTGACTCTCCCTTTCCCGTTAGCTTCTTCTGCCAACGCTTTCTTTGAGGGTGGCTGCAGCAATCTTTCCGGTACGTATAATTGCGTTGGCAGCAATCTTGACAGGAAGTTTTTCATAGGTATTGGGAACCGTGTTATAGGTGCGCTCCAGATGAATTGCATCAAATTTACATTTGGTCGTACACATGCCACAGCCAATACACATATAAGCGTCGATTTCTACCGCACCGCAGCCAAGACAGCGTTCCGTCTCTTTCTTTAACTGTTCCTCGGTGAAGGTCAACCGTTCATCATAGAAGCTGCCTTTTTTCTCAGGAGAATGGCCTGGTCTCTGGCGGGGAGTTGTATCAAAATCCTGTAAGCCGATGGCAACGTTATTTTTATCAAACGCATGGTATTCCCGGCGGTCACGGCCATATACAAGAGACTGTCCCGGCTGTACATAACGGTGAATGGAGATTGCACCTTCTTTTCCGGCTGCAATGGCATGGATCGCAAATTGGGGTCCTGTAAAACAGTCACCGCCGGCAAAAATATCCGGTTCCGAAGTCTGTAAGGTCAGACTGTCCGCTTTGGCAGTACCGCCGCGTCCAAGTTCAACCTTGCTTTCTGAGAGAAGTCCGCCCCACTGGATGGTCTGGCCAATGGAAAGCAGTACAGTATCAGCTTCCACAGTAATGGTATCATTTTCATCGTACTTTGGAGCGAAACGCTGGTCTTCATCGAATACACTGATGCAGCGCTTAAATTCTACACCGGTTACCTTTCCATCTTCTGTCAGGATGCGCTTAGGGCCCCAGCCATTATGAAAGGAAACGTTATCTTCCTCAGCCTCTGCGATCTCCTCCGGTAATGCCGGCATTTCACCGGAACTTTCCAGACAGTAAAGATTAACAGCAGCAGCCCCCTGTCTTACCCCTGTACGGGCTACATCAATTGCTACATTTCCGCCGCCGATCACAACTACATTTCCGGAAAACTCTGCCTTTCTTCCAAGATTTACATTGCGAAGGAAATCAACGCCGGAGATAACCCCTTCAGCGTCCTCCCCTTCGATACCAAGACTTCTGCCGCCCTGTGCGCCGATTGCCAGATAAAAGGCTTCATAACCTTCTTTCCGAAGCTCATTAAGAGTAATATCTTTTCCGACTTCAATTCCGGTTTTAAAGGTAACACCCATTTCACGCAGAACATCTATTTCGGCATTAAGAACCTCCTTTTCCAGGCGGAAGGAGGGAATACCAAGGGTAAGCATACCGCCAAGTTTTTCTTCCTTTTCAAATACCGTTACCTGATAACCATCAATTGCCAGGTAATATGCACAGGAAAGACCGGAGGGACCGGAGCCTACCACTGCAATTTTATTTCCAAGATGGTAACGCATTGGCGGGATATAGCGGATCGAACCATCCAGCTCTTTATCTGCAATAAATTTTTTGATTTCATCGATGGAAACCGGTTCATCAATATCTCCGCGGGTACATTCGCTTTCACAGCCATGAGGACAGATCCGTCCGCAGACAGCAGGGAAAGGATTTTCTTTCTTTATCAGTTCTAATGCTTCATGGTAACGGCCGGAAGCAGCAAGCTTTATGTAACCCTGTACGGAAATATGAGCAGGACAGGCAGTTTTACAGGGAGAAGTTCCTTCTTCCGCAACATCTTTACGGTTCTCGCGGTAATCCACATTCCAGTTGCTTTCTCTCCAGATATGATCACGTGCGGTAGGTTCTGCCTTTATGGCAGCGGGTGTTTTAGAACAGAGTTTTTGGCCAAGTTTTAAAGCATTAACCGGACAGTTTTCCACACACTGTCCGCAGGCTACGCAGTTTTCCTTTTTTACCGTGGCAGCGAAGTTGGATCGTATGGAATCCGGAGTATTAAAAAGTGTTGCAAGACGCAGGGAGAAGCAGGAGCAGCCACAGCAGTTGCAGATTGCCGCTGATTCACCAAGTCCGTCGGTATGGGGCATTTCATGCATGAGGCCGTTATTTTCTGCAAATTTAATAATTTCCTTTGCTTCTTCCCGTGAAATCTGGCGGCCTCTGCCTGTTCTTATATAATATTCGGCACCTTCGCCCATCTGGATGCAAATTTCTTTTTCCAGATGGCCGCAGCCCTCATCCAGTACACGGCGTGACTGGCGGCAGGAGCAGTCAGATACTGAGAACGTATCATATTTATCCAGATAATAAGAGAGACGTTCCCAGGGTTTTGTACCAGGGATATCCTTGATGGCCTCTTCCACAGGAATGACACGCATCATTGCCATGCCTTGCGGGAATTTTGCTGCCATAGGCGCAAGACGCAGTCTGGTATATTCTTCAAAGGCTTTGCCGATTTCAGGATGTTCGTTAAGCTGTTCCCGGTTATTTACCATCATTTCCAACATACCGGGGGCAAATATATTCACAAAGAACCGTTCTTTATGATCCTCCTTATCCTTCCATACTTTGGCGACACCTGTGTACGTTAACTGCTTTAGGAGCGCCTTTGTCTCTTCTTTACTCTTTCCGGAGCGCTTAGCGACATACTCGAAGGTACGGGGTTTACGCAGCCCTATAATCATAGCAATATCAGCCATGTCATCTGTTACAACACAGTTTAGAGCGTAGTATTCGGGAGAATTTTCATCGATTTTGTTCATGGCTCCGGCAATACCGCCTACCATTTTCGCCAGCTTTACTATTTTAGGTCTTAATTCACTCATAATTTCCTTTCCCGCGCTTGTTTTACGCAATTGAAGTTTATGAATACCTTTTTATGACAGTTATACGTTTGTTATTCACACCAGGATTTTACTGCATTGCTTAACCAGCCGGTCCATTCCTCTATCCCTTCATTTTTTAAAGCGCTGATGGGAATGATGATGGCGTTGGGGTTACGAAGTCTGATATTCACTTTGCATTTTTCCAGGTCAAAATTAAAATACGGCATTACATCCATCTTATTGATCAGTACTACATCGCAAACAGAAAACATCAGCGGATATTTAAGTGGTTTGTCGTCTCCTTCCGGTACGGATAGGATCATAGCATTTTTTACTGCGCCGGTATCAAATTCTGCAGGACAGACTAAGTTGCCCACATTTTCTAATATTACAAGGTCCAGACCGTCTGTACCAAGCCCCTCTAATCCCTGGCGGGTCATTTCCGCGTCCAGATGGCACATACCACCGGTATGCAGCTGGATCGCCTTTGCACCGGTTTGCCGTATGGTACGGGCATCCACGTCAGAATCAATATCCGCTTCCATAACACCAATATTAAGGTCGTTCTTTAGGGCATGAACCGTACGGGTCAGAGTAGTGGTCTTACCTGCACCGGGACTGGACATCAGATTAAGAAGAAAGACCTTCTTCTCCTTTAATTCTTCACGAAGCTTTCCGGCTTGTATGTTGTTGTCAGCAAAGACACTTGTTTTTATCTCAAGAACTTTAAAATCTTCCATGTGTTGCGCTCCTTTCTTTTCCTTTTCTGTCATCTGTTGCTTTAGAATCACTTTTTGGCATTTTCCTTTTCTTCAAAGGTCTTTCAGCCTTCAAGAGGAAGGAATATTTTTCATAAGTGCTCTGGTTCAGCCAGGCGAATAGCCTAGTTTATTTTTTAACAATATCATTATAAATTATTCTATGAAAACTAGCAATAATGTAAAAATTAATCGTCATTTTTACATATTTATTTGTTGAATTTTTGTAAGAATGTATGATAAAATGGTATTGATTTCTGGTATGACCAGAGCCAGAATAAGGGGGAAAAAACATGGAATTTCAGAAACTTAGCGCTTCCAGCTTAAAAGAAATGTTTATTTGTCAGATTCGTGACATGATTTTATCAGGGCATATCCCGGTTGGAAGCAAATTACCTCCTGAAAGGGAGATTGCGAGACAGATGCAGGTTAGCCGTGCAGTGGTTAACAGTGGGTTTGCAGAACTTGAAAAACAGGGCTTTTTGGAAGTACATCCAAGGCAGGGAGTGTTTGTAGCAGATTACGGCAAGAACGGAAATATCAATACCTTAAATGCCATTATGGAATATCACGGAGATACACTTGGACAGGCAGAAATTTACTCCATACTTGAAGTACGCCGGGCATTGGAGCATCTGGCAACGGATTCCATTATAAAGAATTCATCCAATGAGGATATTCTTGGATTGGAAGGATTATTAGAGGAAGTTGCAGATGCAACTTCGATTGAAGAAACGGTATCAGCCACCTTTTCTTTTCATCACAGACTTTCCGTTATCAGCGGAAACAGTATTATTCCTTTAATTTACATATCTTTTAAACCTGTTGTAACACAGCTTTGGAAACGTTTTTGTCTGCGTTACGGGAAAGAGGCACTATACGACAGCGTACTTTGTTTATATAAATGCCTCAAAGACCGTGATGCGGAGGCGGCAAGACGATGCACCGATAAACAGCTGGATGAGGCTTTGGAAGGTGGTCATCAGATATATTAAGTGAATATAATAAGAAGGGCCGGAAAAGGAGCCGTCTCTTTAAGTTAAAATAAAGCCGCAAGCATGCCTGCGGCTTATTGTTTAAATGAAGATAGTGGGATTCGGACCCATGACCTCTTGAATGCCATTCAAGCGCTCTCCCGATATGTCGGATGTGCACCCCCACAAACCATCTTTTTATACGTTAGTAATACTTACTCAGCTGTAAAGAGCTATTATAAATGTGTTTTTACTTATGATACTTTAGTAATTGATGTTTCTCTAGTTATGCTATCAATTCCGTTTAGAAATTGTTGTATATCCAGGTTTAATTCAATATCCAGTTTGTAATCCTTAAAGACATTGACCCGTTTTATAATGTGACTGGTTACCATCTTCTTTATTTCCATATCACTCTCATCGGAAATCTCTGACCATGTGCGAATGCGGGAAAGCTCTATTTTCATTTCCGCAATCGAGCTTTGGTTATCTCCAATTTCATTATCTCACACAATTCATTGAAAAGCTATATGAATAGTTTCTTAAACATTGCAGCAGAAAGACCAGAACTCCACCAAATTATCAAATTGATAACGGGAGAGATCTGGTCTATGAATTATAACCCCAAAAACCAAATTCATATCATAATATTATAACTGCAACTGTGAAAGTGCGGAGCGTACAATTGCAGTTTCATAATCGTCTTGTATTCCCCGCACATAATTGAGTTGCCCTTTTACGCTCTCCAAGTCCTGGGCAATCCCCTGATAAGTTTTAAATAGCTGCAGGTTTAGGAAGTTCTATTACCTTAATTGGTTCTCCGCCAAATATGATCGTCAATGATGCATTGATTTCCTATAGTAATGGTGGCATGAAGTTCGGCTTCTTTGAATACAGCAAAGTGGAATCCCGCTTTTGGCTGGGGGAATCCTTTACATTCTATTAGCAGGACATAAACTTCTGCCAAACAAAGATTCCAGCAACGAGTTTATCAATAAAGAAATGGATTATAGTAATGTTCCTGCATGGAAACAATATTTATCATTAATTATCTTGGTTATCGCAGTGTTAGGTATGGTTTTTGAGGATTCCATCGGTATTCCGCTGTATATAACTTCTACTGTTGGTGCCGTAATACTGGTGCTTGCCAAAGTAGTTTCAGAAAAGGAAGCCGTTCAGTCTTTTGAGATTACTGCCGTATTTCTGGTTGCATTCATGACCCCAGTAGCAATGCCTTGTTCAACTATGGTATTACAGCCAGGTAATGCAATATGGAACAACTCCGGTAAATTTATGATTAGGATAATCTAACTCATAGAATCAAGTATACAGGGATATAGTTGAGAAAAAGAATGGATCCGCCTGCTATCTCATAAAATTCCATAATTAATTCTGTACCAGAATTCTGAAGAATCCTGAAGAATACGGAGAACTGGTTGAATTTACCGGCCCTGTTTATTATAGTTAGACATGATTAACTGATTGATCCATGCACATTAAAATTTGTATGGATCAATTAAACAGCAAAACATTATTATACGGAGGTAAAAAAATGGAAAAACCCCAAAATTTGCCCTTAAAGCGGATCATGCCGCTTCTTATGGCAATGATTTTAACGTTTGCATCTATCGTTTCAGGGTGCGGCTCTTCTTCCTCTTCTTCTCAGCCTTCCTCTTCATCTCAGGCACCGGAAGAATCAAAAACATCGGCGGAATCCACCACAAAGAAGGACGAGCTGATTCTGGCTGTAGGTAAAACCGATACCGGTATGTTTGACCCCAAAAAGGGCTGGGGCACCCATGCGCAGATCCGTCTGACCCACAGCTCTCTCCTGCGGATTGATTCCGACATGAATTTTGTTCCCGACCTGGCCGAGTCCTATGAGGTCAGTGAGGACGCGCTGACATGGACCTTTCCCCTGCGGGATGATGTGAAATTCTCCAACGGCAATCCGGTTACGGCGGAGGATGTCAAATTTACATATGAAATGCTTCAGGCGGACGGGGTAAAATTTGATTTATCCTTTATGAAGTCCATTGAGGCAAAGGATGCGCACACAATTGTTATTACGCTGTCTGAGCCGCGTTCCACCTTTGTCAGCCAGCTTACCGAAATAGGAATTGTTCCAAAGGATTTATACGACGACAATTATTCCGGTAATCCCATCGGCTCCGGTCCCTATAAGGTTGTTCAGTATAATGACGGACAGCAGATCATCATGGAATACAATGAATACTGGTATGGAACAGAGCCGCAGTTTAAAAAACTGACGCTTCTCCTTCTGGAAGAAGATGCTGCTCTTGCTGCTGCTAAGGCGGGGGAAGCCGATATTGTTTATGTTCCGCCCACGTTTGCAGACCAGGCTGTGGACGGCATGACCCTTCTTAAATTTGAGAGCATTGATTCACGGGGAATCTCCATGCCCACACAAAAAAGCGGAGGAAAAGGAAAGATCAACGAAAATGATGTCAATGTAGGGAACGATGTGACCTCTGACCTGGCTATCCGCAAGGCGTTAAGTGTGGGATTAAGCCGCGATTCGATCCTTGATATTGCACTGGATGGCTATGGACAAAAGGCATTCTCGCTTTGTGACTATTTACCCTGGTTTAACGAGGAAACCGTCATTCAGGACGGAAATATGGAAGAGGCCAGGAAAATTCTTGCTGACGGCGGGTGGGTGGACACCGACAAGGACGGCATTGTTGAAAAGGATGGCCTGAAAGCAGAGTTTGATTTGCTGTTCAGCTCCAGCGACCAGCTTCGAAGCGACATGTCTCTGGCTGTGGCAGATTTGGCACTGGAATTCGGCATTAAGATTAATGCCAAAGGAATGACCTGGGATGAGATATATGTCAAAGGTAAGGAAAACGCAGTAATGTGGGGCGGTGGGCGCCACCATGCCCATCAGTTGTATACCATGTATTCATCCAAGGTTCTTAATCAGGGATATAATAATATGACCCACTACACGAATCCAACTGTGGATGAATATCTGTATAAGGCCATGCACGCAGCGACCCAGGAAGAAGCCAACAAGTATTGGAAGCTGGCGCAGTGGGATGGCAAAACAGGCTTTGGCACACTCGGCGACATTCCTATCATCTGGCTTGCACGTGTGGATCACCTGTATCTGGCAAACGAAAAGCTGAATGTGGGCAGTCAGCCGATTCACTCTCACGGCCATGAATGGGCTCTGTTTGGAAACATCACGGAGTGGACATGGGAAGACTGATCCGTTAATGTTTAAAAAGACACTGCGAAAAGGAAGGAGGAAGTTTCGTGACAAAAATAATTCTGATTCGTCTGTTTCGCATGATCACTTTAATTATCGGGCTATCAATTCTGACCTTTACTCTGGTTCACTTATCGCCCATGGACCCTGTAAATGCTTATGTCGGCGGGGACAGCTCCGCATCTCCCGAACAGATTGAAAAAATCAAGGAATATTGGGGGGTGGATAAAAGCCCGGCCGAACAATATTTTTCTTGGGCAGGATCTTTGCTTCAGGGGAATTTCGGGATATCCAAGCTGTACCGCAGCCCTGTAATTGATATCATCAAAAGCCGCGCTGTGACCTCGTTTGTATTGATGGGAACCGCATGGGTGCTGTCCGGGATTCTGGGGTATCTCTTAGGTGTTATTTCGGCCATGAATCGTGGGAAACCACTTGATAAGGCTATCAAGTGGTATAGCTACACGCTGGTCTCCACCCCAATCTTCTGGCTGGGGCTGATTCTTCTGATTGTTTTTGCGGCAGGTCTTAAATGGTTTCCGGTAGGACTTGCCGCACCGGCCGGCGTTCTTGACAGCGAGGTGCGGTTCATTGACCGGGTGCGGCATTTTGTGCTGCCTGCCCTCACCTTAAGCATCCTGGGAGTTGCCAATATCGCCATGCATACCCGTGAAAAAATGATCGATATTTTCAACACCGAGTATGTACTGTTTGCCAAGGCAAGAGGGGAAAGCAAATGGCAAATTTTTAAAAATCATGGTTTTCGCAACTCCATCATCCCTGCCATGTCCCTGCAATTTGCCTATTTTGGCGAGCTGTTTGGCGGCTCGGTGCTGGCGGAGCAGGTATTTGCTTATCCAGGGCTCGGCAGTACCCTGACCACTGCCGGATTAAAGGGGGATCTGCCCCTGCTGATGGGGATCATCCTGATCAGTTCCCTGTTTGTTTTTCTGGGTAATTTTATTGCGGATATATTAAACACAGTTGTCGATCCGCGCATGAAGGGAGCTGAGTAGGATGCATAAGAAAAAAAAAGAACAGAATGTAAAAAGAAAAATGATGCGGATGCTTGCAATTTCTTCCGTGCTTTTACTGATCATCCTCATCCTTGGCTTCACACTCAGTGATGCAAACCTGCGGCTGAGCGCAGTGGGAAAAAACCTCCCCCCAAGCACACAGCATCCATTCGGCACAGACTGGCTGGGGCGTGATATGCTGACAAGAACCATGAAAGGGCTGCGTTTGTCCCTTGCGGTGGGAGCATTTGCTTCTGTCATGAGCGTAATTGTTGCAACCGTAATGGGAATCGGAGCAGCCACCTTCGGGAAAAAAGCAGATAATGTGATTTCATGGGTGATAGATTTGTTTATTGGAATGCCCCACCTTGTATTTATGATCTTGATTTCTTTTATTATGGGCGGCGGTATCCGCGGCATTGTACTTGGGGTATCCTTTACACACTGGATGTCTCTGGCCCGTGTGGTGCGGGCGGAGGTACTGCAAATTAAGAGTGCGGAGTATATCCATATTTCCCAAAGCTATGGAAAATCGCCCTGGTATATTGCCTGCAGGCACATTTTGCCGTCTGTATTTCCACAGATCATGATTGGCTTTCTGCTGATGTTTCCTCATGTTATCCTGCATGAAGCTGCGCTGACCTTTTTAGGGTTTGGACTGTCTCCCCAGACTCCTGCCATCGGCATCATCCTTTCGGAAGCAATGAGCCATATTTCCACCGGAAAATGGTGGCTGGTGCTCTTCCCAGGGTTGCTGCTGGTAATTGTTATTAAGAGTTTTGACAATATCGGTGAGCAGCTCCGTATCCTGATGGAGCCTGCAAGCTCCAATGAGTAAGGGGGATAGATGGACAATATGAAAAAAACACCTCTTTTACAGGTGGAAAAGCTGGCAATTGGCTTTTCACAATATTTGAAAGGAACAAAGAAACGCGTCATTCAGCCGATTGCGGATTTGCATGTGGATATCAGCGAAGGCGAAATCGTGGCGGTTGTGGGCGCAAGCGGTTCCGGTAAAAGTCTGCTGGCTCACGCCATACTTGGTATACTTCCCGGCAACGCCATATGCGAAGGGCATATTACATACCGGGGCGGGGAACTGACGCAAGAGCGCAAGTGCAAACTTCGGGGGAAGGAAATTTCCTTTATTCCTCAGTCAGTCAATTACCTTGACCCTCTTATGCCTGTTGGTAAGCAGGTACAAATTGGACTGGGGAAAGGGGATGCAAAGAGAAAGCAGCTTGAGCTGTTTAAGCAGTACGATTTGCAGGAAAGAGACAGCAGGTTGTTTCCTTATGAGCTTTCTGGCGGTATGCTGCGCCGCGTACTGTTTGCAACCAGTGTACGGCAGGGGATACGTCTGGTGATTGCCGATGAGCCCACTCCCGGCATCCATCCCCAGGCACTTTCGGAGATTTTGAAACAACTCAAAGCGTTTGCAGATAACGGGGCAGGTGTCATGCTGATTACCCACGATATCATGTCGGCGCTGGAGATCGCGGATCGTGTGGCGGTCATCCAGGACGGACGCACTGTGGAGATTTCCGAAGCCTCTGCTTTTGAAGGAAATGGCCAACGCCTGCAGACCGATTATACCCGCAGACTGTGGAGAGCTTTGCCGCAAAACGACTTTGATCTGGAATTTCAAAAGGAAGGAGGAAACGCATCATGCCTTTAACCGGTGAACACCTGGGGTTTTATTATCAGAAGGACCGCTGGATTTTTAAGGATACCAATGTTTCGGTTTCGCCTGGGGAAGTGCTTGGCTTATCCGGATACAGCGGGTGCGGAAAAACCACTCTGGCCAGAATCTTAGCCGGATATGTTTCTCCCTGCGAAGGCCGTGTAACACTGGATAATAACGTTTTTAAACGGCACAGATTCCGTCCGGTACAGCTTATTTACCAGCACCCGGAAAAGGCCATTGACCCTAAATGGCGCATGCGTGAGGTACTGACCGAGTCCTATTCGCCTTCACAGGATATTCTGGATGCCTTTGAAATCAGGGACGAATGGATGAACCGCTGGCCCATTGAGCTCTCAGGCGGAGAATTGCAGAGGTTTTGCATTGCCCGTGCCCTGCATCCCGAGACGAAGTATCTTATAGCGGATGAGATGACCACCATGCTGGATGCGATCACACAGGCCAGGATATGGCACAGTCTGCTTCACATATGCAAAGACCGGCAGCTGGGCTTGATTGTGGTCAGCCATGAAAAAAGCCTGATCAACCGTATTTGTGACCGGGTGCTTGAAGTCGGGAAAAACTGACAGGAAGATAAAAGACAGAGGGTGCCGCAATTTGATTTTTCATTTTGCGGCGCACCTGCTTTTTTTATGCTGTCAGATGAGCGGAAAATGCAGTTGGACGGTATATGTATCTCCCTGCTGTTTGTGGATAAAATTCCCACTGTGCAGCAGCATTATTTTCTCACAGACTTTTAGCCCAAGACCTGTACTCTGCATTATTTCAGGGGAGTTCAGAACATGATTCCGGATCATAAGCGTAAGCTTTTGGGGTTCGGTAACAATATTCAGCTGGATTGGGCAGCCGGGATCGGCATACCGGCATATATTGGAAAACAGGTTATCAAATACACGCTGGATCATTCCCCGATCGATTTTAAGTCTGACAGCCGGCAGATTTATACTGCTTTTAACCTTAAAGCCACTTTGTTCCATTAAAAAAACGTGTTCGTTAATGACTTCATCCAGGATTTCATTCACTGTACAGTTTCTGAACTGAAGCTGTTCATGAATGCTCGTGGATATAAAAAAATATTCAAACAGGTTGTTTGTCAGGCTCTTTATCTGAAAAGCACGATTTTTGCATTTCTGTAGGAAGGGACTTTGTCCGGCGGGAACCGCCTCACCCTCCATTACCTCCAGATATCCGATCAAAGCTGTAAGCGGGGTCCGCAAATCATGGGAAATACCTGTCATCAATTGGTTACTGGCAGTTCTTACTTTGTCAGCATACTGTTCCCGGGCGATAAACGCTTTACGCATCTCATCTATCTCCTGTGCCAGAGAAGTGAGTTCATCATTGCCTTTTACGGTGATTGTGTAATTGAGATCACCGCCTTCCAAAACCTTGATCTCCTGTTCCAGAGTATTGATGTAGGATACCTTTTTGCGAATGAACAGGATCATAATGGTGATGAAGCATAGAAAAAATAAAAGCAGGTTTAAGCAGGCTGCATAGTCTGTATAGCGATGTTCAAATAAATCATTGATAAAAGCAACGGATTCCCCATCTGCAAAGCTCAGTGTATGACCGTTTTGCCAGGAAAAATTGATATCCTGTGTACGGCTTTCAAGAAAAAACCCTGGAAACACTGCGTGAGAGCTGTACAGCAGTATGTTATTACGGTAAACAGCAACCTCGGTCAAATCTTCTTTTTCCATCCATCTATCCAGCATGGAGATTTCTGACAGGGATAGATTGCTGTTTTTCACATATTGTTGAAGGCTTTCTGCTTTTTCCTGAATATGTTGGGATATCACTTTCGGCTGCTCACAATACACATGGATTATTTTACGGGAAATATTTTGTGAAATAAGAAATAGTGTAGCCGAAACAAGAAACGCTGCAATGGCGGACACCAGCAATTTATGTGAAAGCCTGCATTCGCCTTTCGTATTATTCAATGTAATATCCCCTTCCCCAGGCAGTTCGGATATATTGCGGATGGCCTATATCCTTCTCCAGTTTTTTTCTTAGGTTTTTTATATGTACCATCACCGTATTGTTTGAAAGGGGAAGAAAGGGCTCCTGCCATACATGTTCATAAATTTCACGGGCAGAAAGTGTTTTTTTTCGGTTCTGTAAAAGGAGTCGCAGCACCTGATACTCAATGCTTGTCAGCACAATCTCCTGTCCCGCAAGTGAGACAGTTCCTGTGTCCTGATCCATATGCAGATCACCTGCTCTGATTTCATTTTTAACAACTGTTTCCGGTTTTTGGTAAATAAGGCATCTGCGAAGAAGCGCCTTCACCCTTGATATCAGCTCAACAGAAGAAAAGGGTTTTACCAGAAAATCATCTCCGCCACGGGAAAAACCCTCTGCTTTGTCGGTATCCTGTGTTTTGGCAGACAGGAACAAAATGGGAATTGTCGTTGTTTCTCTTATCATTGAACAAAGCTCTAAGCCGGAACGGCCTGGCATCATAATATCTAATATTATTAAATCTGCATGAGATTTAAGCATGATCAACGCGGTCTCCCCATCGAAGGCTTCCCGCACGATAAAGCCTTCCCGGTGCAGCAGAATGCGAACGATTTCCCGGATTTCCGGATCATCATCCACAATAAGAATTGTTGCGCCTCTGGTCAGACTCATTTATCCCACCTCCACTCCGTCACGTTGTGAAGAACCGCAACAACTTCACGAATATCCTCACGGTCATCCATAACCATGTTTTTTAAAGCGCATAATATTCTATCAACTCCTTGTTTCATCCACAATATTTGATTATTATATTATAATTTGAGATAAAGGCGAAAGTAAAGGGGCTGTTGCAAAAAGAAAGATAAACACCATATACTGTATGCATAATAATATAATGTGTTATGTACTCTTCACGGCAAACAGCCCTTATATTCCGGGGTCTGCCGTAAAGAGCTCCCCTCATACCATGTCTGTTAAGCGAAGCCAAAGTACCGCATCAATCCTAAGTAAATGCCGTAAGCAAATCCGTATAGGTCATTACGTAACTTTTCCACATCCGAAAGATTGCTCAAATATGCCAATTCAACAAGATTTGCGGGCATATCTGCATTTCTTAAAACATATAAGGAGGGATTTTCCCTGATTCCATTATTTCTCGTTCCGGTCACCTGGGTTACTCCATCCATGATCTGTTCCGCCAGCCATTGAGCCTGTGTGCCATATTGGTAAATGTACACCTCTGTCCCATTATAGGCGGGATTAGGATTATAATTGGCGTGAATGCTTATAAAGTAGTTTGCCGGCCATTCATTGGCCATGCGGACTCTCTCTGCCAGGCTGGTGGTATTGTTTGTTCCCAATACAGTATCTGGTTCCGGCCTGGACACACGTGCCTCAAACCTTGGATCATTATTCAGCAGGCTCTGTAAATACAGCCCCACCTGATAATTTATTTCCGATTCTGTCAAACCGTTTGCTTCCGCGCCGCTGTTAAAGTATCCACTGGGATTATGACCCTGATCAATAAATATTCTAATAGCCATATCTGTATTTCCTTTCATAATCAGCTACTTTCAATATATTCCAGGGTCTCCCAATTGCTACATTTTCCGTGATTTTTTTACAAATTCTGGGTACAGCCTTCTTCGTTACTGAGCCGGAGCTGCTATCAGAATTTCCCGTATAACGAAATAGATACATACAAATGGCGCCAACTGGATTACCGCACTGATTGCGGAAAGCACGCAGGAAACGATTACAAGCGGCTTATACTTTCCGGTAAATTCAAGCAGACGGGACACCCCTGCTTTTTTGGATTTTCCATGATTTGCTCCTTTCAAAATGGAGTTGGATAATAAGAGTTCTTTGTGAAGTTAGTTAAAACTAACTTAAATTCAAAAAATAAAGAAGTCCGCCACTCCTTATTTACATAAAATTTAATTTTTACAGCCTTACTAACGGCCAATACCATAAATGATTATTACTATAGACCAGTTGAATGTAAACGCACATCATTCGCAATAACTTATTATAAAGTGTTCTGACCTCTTTGTCAAGGTTTCTGTCTTCCCGTACTCAAGGTACTTAGATACAAGGCAAGCGTATCATGCGCCTGCCATTACATCATTTATTAATACATTCTTTGCAATATCCGTAAACTTCTAAATTATGTCCCTTTATATTAAAGCCATCATCTACCATCTCAGGCAATACTTTTTCCAAGGGACAGTATTTCAGGGGGAAAATTTCCCGGCACCCTAAACAGACCGCATAATGATTATGCTGAGACCGGTTGAACTCGTAAACCGCTACTTCATTATTCATGATCGCGAATTTAGTAACTGTTCCCTTCTTTACAAAAAGCTCAAGAGAACGGTAAATTGTTGAAAGCGCAACCGTTTTAATATCCTTTTGAATTTCTGTAAAGATTTCAATGGAACTTAAAGGCTTTTCTGCATTTCTAAGCACAGTAAGCATGCTTTCACGCGGTTTAGTTCTTTTTATGCCAGAAGGCCAGCTTTCAAAATTCTCATCCATAATAGTATTTATCTCCGATAAAAGTAAAACTGATCCTATGAACTATAATGGGCTCTTACTCGATATTACCATATGAATCCTTTGATACCATTATGAAGACATCAGTAATTAAATGCATACCTGACTATTATGCAAGTCAAGTCAGTCTCCAGCAAAAACTGTCCTTTTTTAAAGCAAAACAGCATAGAGTTCTTCCTCTTGCAGCATTTAAATTGATATGATTCATACCAAGGAGCAATTATCTTACACTATCTGCCGCTTTTCATTCTATGATTTGATCTCCATCCTTAACACAATAATGCTTTTTTACTCCCAGTTCTGCCATCCATCTTCGGGTTGCCATGGTTTTCCATGGGCCGCTGTTTGGGCCTCCCCCATTATCATTATCCCACAGCCACTGCGGAGTTGGCCACAGACAAATTTCCGGTTTCAGGTCTTTGTATACCTCATACCCCACACCCTCTTGTCCATGATGTGCCATAGTAACTATATCGCAGTCCAAAGCACCTAAGTTACAATCCCTGCGTAAAAGCTCTCCGGCTTCTTCTCCCATATCCCCCAAAGTTACAACATTTGTTCCATTTAAGGAGACCAGGTATGTAACTGAGCTGTTGTTAATCGGATTTTGTTCAAGCAAGTAAGATTTATTTAAAACCTGTATCTGTGCAGGCCCTGCATGAATTATTTCCCCAGCCTGTAAATTTTTATGAAGCACAGCTTCCGGCATTAAAGACAGCGCTCCTCTTAAATAGGATACCATTCCCACAATTCCAGGGTCCTTCTGCTGGTACCATTCATCTTCTGCAAGGGAATAATATATCCCATCAATCGTTAATTCATCTCGATGCCTATAAATAACTTCCGCAATGGCTCCTACATGATCCGGATCGGGATGGGTCAGTAGCCATGCCTTTACATGCCCCCCCTTTTGTTTGATTTGATTAAACAGGTATTCCGCATTATCGGTCCAACCTCCATCAATGACCACCAGTCCGCCTTCTCCATCCTCTATGATAACTGACAACTGCTGTGCCGCTGTATCATGATTGGCCAGCATAGTCAGGCGCCCTGCTCCAAAAAGAGAACTAGGGTCTGTTACAGGAGTCGATACACTTCCCCATGCACCTATCTCAATCTCTGAATCGGAAAACAATGGATCAACCGAATGTGTTTCTTCTGCATTTGCGGTTAACGGTGTATTTGCGTTAGACACACACAGTGCGAGCACCAGTAAAAACAATCCCCTATATAATCTTTTCATAGTATTATTCTTCCTTTTCCTTCTATTATTTATTGTTTTCCTTTGTAATGGATCAATTATTTAAGCAGATTTTCAGATAGCATTTTTACAATTATCCCTAAGGCGATTTATACGTTTTTGTACAATAAGGTTTAAAAGGGTTACCTGCATTGCCTGTATACCCGCCGGAATGCCTACAATCATAATGTTTTTCAGGGTGGATATACTCAGCTGAATACCGTAAAGCCACAGCCTGTACCGTTCATAGAAAGAACACAGATGCCAAAATACCAAAATGTCCGCACCACGCCCCCCACTAATTAGGGTGACTGGCCTTTCACAACCAGGTATATTAGGGCGCAACATAACCTGCTGCTTTTCTCCCAAACCTACACTATGTTTGCAAATTATCCAATTCTCCATGTTTCCGCAAGGACAGGCTGCCCCCCTTCAGCTGTATTGACCGCCAAAGATTCAAAAGCCATATTTAAGACGCCATCTCTCCCAAAAATAAATGAGGATTGATATCCCGTATATCCTTCGTGCTGGCAAACACATCTCATCCTTTTTTATCTCTGAGCCTAATCCAGAGCTGAATTCTGGCTGTTTTTCACCTTGGGAACATGCCGTGACAGACATACATAAGGCTGTTGCCGGTATAATTGCCGTAATCTTTCTAAACTTCATTTCTCCCCGTCCTTTTATAATATAGCACATAATGCAAATGCTTTTCATTTGCATTATGTGCTATATTATAAGTTAGTTACGGATAACCGTCAAGAGACTTTTCGTTGTATCTTAAAGAATCAATTTAATTTTAATACGGATAGACATATCCCTCCACTTTTTCTGCGGGTGTTATTTTTGTCACCGCAATATAAGGATCTGCATACTTATGTCCATTATAATCTTCGTAGTTTAAAGTCAATGTTCCCTCTACGGTTATCCACGAATCTTCTTTTAAACCTGTTACTTCCCTGTAATCACAGAGAAAACCTGCAGGAGCCAGATCAGCGACACAACAAGTCATTGCCAGACGAGCGACTGCAAACTCATTTTCTCCATAGGTTTCTGGATCCTTCAGCACATATCCGGTTATTACAATGGTATATCCTTCGTATTCTTCCATATGCATGTACAGCTCTGAATACCACATTCCAAACAAATCATCCGATACAATAATTTTCTTTTCTTCCTTATTCAGCCCTGGCATTGCGTTCTCATTTTCGTCTTTGGCAGGTGGCTTTTCTAATGAAACCGTCTCCTGCTGCAGGTCAGATGTCCCCTCCATCTGATCCGGAATACGCTCAGGCTCTTTTCGTTCTGCTTTACTTATCTGCAGCTTTGAGCCTTCACCAATGGTATTGTAAGAAGAAACATCAAGGGGTGTATGTGGAAGCAACATAATTAGGACAGGGATAATTAACAGGAAACAGTGGTTCATGCGTATTTTATATCTTGGCCTGAACAATCTCCCGGTTCCGGCCAATGCCCATAATCCCAAAATACAGGCGGTAAAATACAGATAAGGCCTCATTCTCGGAGTAACATACCGAAGATAAGCTCCGCTTGCAGCGAGATAAACGATCATTCCTCCAAAAACCATTTGACATAGGATTTCAATTAACACCTGAGGATTTAACACTTTGACTGTTTTCTTCATAACCTAATTCCCCATATCCCATACAGCAAAAAGACCAGGAAGAAGCATACCGCGACAGTTACCAGCATCAGTTTCACTATAAATCCCTTCTTAAATCCGGAGTAGAGCATCAGCATATTCTTAATGTCCATCATTGGCCCAAATACGAGAAACCCCATAACAGCCCCGGCCGGCAGCTGGCTGGCAAGGCTGCGGGCAATGACCGCATCAGATGAAGAACACAGTGACAGGATAAAAGCCGCTGCCATCATCAACAGAATCGAAGCTGCCAGTCCGCCTCTGTACTGTGTAAGAGTCAGCGGCCCATCTCCTAACGCCTGAAAAACGGCGGCTGCCAGTATTCCAATCAGAAGGTATTTGCCTACCTGAAAAAACTCAGCCTGCCCATGACGCAGACAAAGTACCAGCTTTCCTGCCAGTGATTCAGCTTTTTGACTGTCCTCATAACAGCCGCACGCACAGATGAACCGGCTTCGTCCACCCCCCGAAAGGAGCGGGGTCTCTCTTTGGAAAACAGCAGCAAGCAATCCAATCAAAACTGCCGCTAAAGCACCTATTCCTGCCCGACCAGCGACCACCGTCATGTTACCGCCAAACGCATAGAAGGTTGACAGCAACACAACTGGATTCATGACAGGGGCCGCCATCATAAAGGTGACTGCCACCGGCAGAGGAATTCCTTTTTTAATCAGACTTCTAAAAACTGGAATTGAAGCACAGTCACATACCGGCAATAAAAATCCTCCGGCTAATGCTGCTGCCATTCCCAAAACAAGAGACTTTGGAAACCATCGTTCCAGCATTCCATCCGGAATCAGTATCTGAATGACAGATGAAAGCAAAATTCCAATAAGCAAAAAGGGAACTGCCTGCAGGGTCATCCCAAAAAACAGATTGACCATTCTACTGATTGGTAATCCCTCCAGTCCGGAAATGATTCCTGCCAGAAGAAACAAACAGATGATAAGCATAAATTCCATGAAAAAGGTGCTGACCGGTCCATCCGGCTCTCTTAAAACCAGCTTACAAAGTTTGCTGTAAGAGGTCATCTCTAAAATTTGTAATCCGGGATTCACCTCTTCCAACAGACGGCGGGTACGTTGATATTGACTTTTTTTATGGTAATTGCGGACAATCGCTATGTCACTTTCTGAAATCTGATCAATTAAATAAATTCCCATTCCACTGAGGAGGAATTCCAGTTTCTCAGCGTCCACAATATGGATTACCTTTTTTAACTGGCAGACTGAGCTGAACACCGGGTCCCAAAACAGTGATAAAAGCCAGGAAAAAGGGGCTGTTCCATTCCATTCAACCCAAATCTCTTCCCAGCCTCCGTTTTGTACAACCTCGTAAATCTGATTAGGAATCTGTTCCTGCTGCTGGTCCAATAACCTTCTGGGAATCTTCAGTTTCCTATGTCCAGTATAGCCGCAAAAGAGAGCTTCTTCGCCATCCTCAAACTGTATTACCAAAGCTTTTACTTTCCTTTTATCAAACATATTGTTTAAAAAGGTGGTTTTTCCTGCATCCAGGCTCCCTGTGATAACATAAACAGGTATTGCCATTTTCCTCCTTTACCCAAAAGATACCTTGAAATCTCTTATAAGGAAATCAAGTCTCATTCTCTATGTCCTCCATACTTTTTATTCACTTGTCTAACAATTTATACCTTTTAAAGATTTCACAAATGTATCTAGCACACAAAATCTCATTGCAAATTATTGGATTACATTATAAGATTTTCTATGTTAAAATAAAGTAAGATAAATTTAAAAGCTGTTATCAATCCATTTATATATTAAAAGAAATTGTGAAATAAACTTATACGTATTATGTAATATGAGAGCATACACACATTACTAAATATATTCAGCTATATGCAGGAGGGAAGCTTAATGCGAACATCAACTATATTGATCGTAGATGATGATAAAGATATATGTGAAGTAACGGCCGCCTTGCTGCAAAGCCAGGGCTATTCCACATTACAGGCCAACAACGGGAAGGATGCAGTGTCCATGGTTGGAAAAGATATTGATCTGATTATTTTAGATATCATGATGCCTGGAGATTCCGGTTTTACTGTGTGTGAGAAAATGCGCAGGGTGACGACCGCACCTATTCTGTACTTAAGTGCTAAAAGCTTACCAAAGGATAAAGAAACTGCATTTAATTCAGGGGGAGATGATTACTTAACAAAGCCCTTTATTCCGGGTGAACTTCTGATAAGGGTAAAGGCCATGCTCAGAAGGTATCACATTTACTCAGGCAGCAAACAACATTCCCGCCTAAACTCAGATTTTATTCAGATTAACGAGCTGGCCATACACCCAACCTCCGGAGAAGTTTTTTTGAATGATTCACCTATATTTTTGAGACACAAAGAATATCAGCTTTTATCTTATCTTGCACAAAATAGAAGGGTCGTTTTTTCGGTGCAGGTCCTTTATGAAGAGCTTTGGGCTGAGCCATATCTTCCCTCTGCAAACAATACAGTGATGGTGCATATTCGGAATCTAAGACAAAAAGTAGAGAAAGATCCCCAGCATCCCAAATACATTCTCACTGTTTGGGGGGAGGGGTATCAGATTGTTTAGTCTTAAGTTAGGCTCGAAGTTAGCCTTATGTACATTATCAGCATTTATCATTGCAACCCTGATTTTTTTTGTTGCTCATTCCATGGGTTCAATGTGGATTGATCATAAATTTCAAGATGCTGCCTTTGCCGAACAGCAGCAACATCTAGAGCTGCAAAAATTACAAGAGCATATTGACAATTGTCAAGCATCTGCTCTGGATTATCATTTTGTGTCCGCTTGGGTAAAGGAACGAGAGCTGACCTCTCTGTTTTTATATTATGGGGACCGTCTTATTTATGATTCAACAATTTCCTATCATGCAGGCAATTTATTGAGCGGCAGGTTAACTGCTCCCCTGCCATGGCAAAAAACGTATCCCTTGCAATTCCGTGATGTTGAAGTAACCGCAGTTATCAGCACTTTTGCGCGTCATCGCTTCGAGGATAATTTGAATTATATCTGTCTGGCTGTTTTTTTCTTAGTCTTTCTGCTTGTTATGCTTTGGTATATGCAGAGAAAAGTAGTTTATATACACTGTCTTGCAAAAGAAATCCGAAATATAGAAGCAGGCAACCTTAATAATCCGATTACACTTAGAGGAAATGATGAGCTTTCCTCTCTTGCTCAGGATGTTGATAAAATGCGCTGTGCTTTGCTTAGACAAATTATTCTTTTTCAAAAGGCACGCAAGGATCGTGATCAATTTGCCGTGCATATGTCTCATGATTTGCGTACCCCTATAACCAGTTTAATTGGCTATTTGGATATTGTGAATCAAAAACGCTTTCCTGATATAAAACTGCAGCAGCAATATCTTCATAAGGCAGAGGAAAAAGCACTACAGCTTAAGAACCTTTCTGAAAATATGTTTAATCATTTTATGGTAAGCATGGATGAAGCGCAATCAGAAGATACCTTTTGTGACTGCGCAACAATTAACTTATTAATCGAAGATGGTGTTTTCATGCTGGAATCACAATTGTTTCAATCTGTATTCACAAAACCCAAAGAAGAAACCGAGTTTTTTTCCATCAAAAAGGCTTCCTTACAACGAATATTGGATAACATTTTTTCCAACCTTTTAAAATATGCCGATCCCGCTTTTCCAATTGAAATATACTTCCAAAGATCAGAGCATGTATTTGTGCTGTCTTTTTGCAATCATATACTGAAAAAAAACTCCGACACTGTTTCCAGCGCCGGAGTTGGTTTGAAAAGTGCCCGCGAAATTGCGTTTCAAAGCGGAGGTGTGTTACAAATAAGTAAAGACGATTCTTTGTTTCAAGTTATACTTAGTATCCCTATTATATCGGTGATATCTTAACGTTGAATCTCGTTGAGAGCGGGAAGATCAATGATGCGCGTACATACCTTTTGAGACAACGCCTTGCTATGTGTAACTATAATCATCCCCATTTCCCGTTCTTTTACTTCAGAAAGCACCAGCTGCCATATCTGGGCCTGCGTAATGACGTCCAGCATGGTGCTGATTTCATCAGCAAGCAAAAACTTTGTTTTCGGTCCCAAGATACGGGCAATGCAAAATCGCTGCATTTCACCTCCGCTCAATTCATTTGGCCAGCGGTCCAGCCACTGCTTTTCAATGCCGATTTTTTGCAGGAACGCATCATCCGGCGTCCACGCTTCCTCCAAAATCTGCCGCATTTTCCACCGCTCATTGATTGCTTTTTCAGGATGCTGATAAATCATCTGCACCGGGCAGTAGCCAGTTGCAGGCAGGGGCTTCCCCTCAAAAAGGATTTCCCCCTCTGTGGGTACCAAATAGCCCGCAAGCAGTTTGGACAGCGTGCTTTTCCCGTAACCGGAAGGGCCGACCAATCCAACGCGCTCCCCCTTGCTAACTGTGAAACTTACGTTTTTTAATATCATCTCTTTTTTTGAATATCCGAAGCTTACATTTTTTACTTCAAGTAGCATGCTTGCACCTCACCTCTCCTTCCCGCAGTTCACGCATTTCTATTGTTCCGGTGCATGCATCGGTGCGTAACCGGCAGCGTGGCGCAAAGGGGCAGCCGCTTGGCAAGCTGCCTGCATAGGGCTGTAATCCGGAAATTGGAATGAAATCATTCTGCGGCAAAGCATCCCACAAAGCCTTTGTATAAGGATGGCGCAGATGGTCTTTCCCTGCAATAAAATCCTGAACCGGTGCAATTTCAACTGTCGTGCCCGCATAAAAAACAGCGATCTTGTCTGCAATGCTGAGCGCCAAATCAATGTCATGGGTAATCAGCATGACGGCATTTCCCTGATCGGCAATTTCACGGAAATAGCGCATGGTTTCCTCCGCCACCTCCGCATTAAGTCCCGGGGTAGGCTCATCAGCTATGATGAGATGTGCATCTGTAATGACCGCTGTAGACACCAAGACTCGCCGAGCCATTCCTCCGGAAAGCTGAAATGGATATTTCTGTGCTGTTTCCGGTACAAGACCAAAACGACGGAAAACATCTTGCTGCTGTTTTTCTGACCCATGAATGCCGCTGACCTGTTTGCCAACATGCATCATAGGATCTAAGTAGCCCACAGACTGAGGGACCAGGGCGATTTCCTTTCCCCTCAGCTTTCTTTGAAGCCGGGGCGTAAGCTCTCTTCCGCAATACCTCATGGAACCCGCCCAAGAGCTGTTGCTTGGCAATATTCCTAAAATAGCATGAGCAAGAAGACTTTTTCCGCTCCCGGAAGAACCCACTACTGCTAATATTTCACCTGCGTTTATAGCTATGTCAAGGTTCGAAATCACCTTTAATTCCTTTTGGTTCAGCCCCCGGTCATACATCCGAAAACAAATCGATAAATCATTAACCTCTAATACAGGAGGTTTTTCTTTTTTCTGCAACATATACTCTCCTATTCCTGTGCGCTGTATGGATCTATAATCATTCGAAGATTGTCTCCAATGGCATCAAAAAGCAGTACAATAATCAGAAGAGCCGCACCGGGCAGCACGGTCAGCCACCAAAAGCCTGAGGTCAAATAGCGCATGGACTCCGATAAGATGACACCCACCGCCGGTTCTTCCGGTGATAGTCCAAACCCAAGAAAGGTGATGGATGCTTCATGTAAAATTGCATGCGGGAATAACAGAATTAAACCAACAATGAACTGCGGAATTACATGAGGAAGGATATGCCGTACGGCAATAAACATACGGCTGTGTCCCATCTTACGGGATGCATGAACAAATTGGCCATTCTTTACCGACATGACCTCTGCGCGAACAATTCGAGCCAGATTCGGCCAGTGACTGATTGCAATTCCTACCATAACACCCCGCAAACCTTTGCCCAGCATAAATGAAATCAGCATCAGCAAAATCAGGTGGGGGATCCCCTGCACCATATCAATCAGCCATAAAATCAACTGATCCACTTTCTTGCCCATGACAGCGGAAAGTGTCCCCAGAATAACCGCTATCATAGAACTGATACCTGCGGCTAACATACCAATCAGAATACTGGTCGAAAGCCCCTTTATGGTACGGGCAAGCATATCCCTTCCCATCCAATCGGTTCCAAAGAGATGTGAAAACGACGGGGCTTGATTCTTATTTTCAAAATTGGTGGCATAGGCATCCGAAGGCATTAAAATCCCTGCAATCGCAACACCAAGCAGGATGACAATGGCAGCTATGATAGTGATTAATGTCCATGTGCGTCGATTGATAAAAAGCTTTTTTTCTGTAGCTATTGCTTTATTTGTCATGTGCGGCCTCCCTGATCTGAGGATCAATAATGGGATAAAGCAGATTTGCGATCATATTACCACAAAATACAAACAAAGCGCTAAATAATGCAACTCCCATTAGCAGCGGTGTATCACCATGCGTTCCTGCCAATACAGCCGCCTGTCCGATCCCTGTATAGGAGAAGACATTCTCTGCCAACACTGATCCTCCAAATAATTCACTGATTGCTGCAAACTGCAAAGTTACTGCCGGTAAAAGGATATTGCGAAATCCATGGCGGCGTATTGCCTGCCACTTTCCTTCTCCTCGTGCTTGTGCAAAAAGCATAAAGTCACTTTCCAGAATGTCTATGAGCTTCTGCCGGGTATGTAACGCGATACTGGAAACACCCGTAATGGATAATGTAACGGCAGGCAGCACCAGATGGTGCAGTCTTTCCCAAATGGTAACCTCTCCAGCCAGCTTGCCGATAGGTGTCGCCAGCCCCAGCGGAAACCACCCAAGATTTACCCCAAACACCATCATTAACAGCAGTCCCAACCAAAATGCCGGACTGGATGACAGCAGCAGGCACACAGCTTTGATACCTTTGTCAACTATACTGTGACGATAGGCCGCAGCAATAACACCCAACAGAAATCCAAAAACTCCGGACAAGATCCATGCAACGCCCATCAGCATAATGGATTGTGTAAACCGCTCCCCGATTACTGCTGTTACCGGCTGCTGAAAATAATAGGACTTGCCCATGTCTCCTTTTGATACGGCTTTTATCCAATTGATCAGTCGGCCGGCGGGCGGCTCATCCAACCCCCAATACTGGGCAATTGCCTCTCTCTGCTCCTCACTGATCGCACTCTCGGAGCCGACATAAGCGCTTATGGGGTCAATTGGGGATGCGTTCGCCAACAAAAAGGTAATAATAACCACTGCAATCAATAAGGTTATCCCACGTAAAAGGCTTCGTGCAATTATTTGAATTAGGCTCTTATTCATTTGGTTCGACACCTCTCCTTTCTTCCTGTAAAAAGCGGCCAAGCCGCTTAATTGGCATGGCCGCGTTCCTTGATATTAAATTGCAGACTATTTTACAGAACTCCAATTCATAATATTGCCCAGCACCGCAAACCCATGGTCATGAGGATGGATCTTTTGTTCTCCAATGCTGATACCATCTCGTACAAAATACAGATGGCTGATATTTACGATGTAAATGTAGGGTGCATCACCAAGAATACTTCCTCCTGTGGTTCCATCCCACTGGGCTTTCTGCCAATATTGATTGGCTTCTTCTTGAGTGGTAGATGCTACAGCTGCATCCAGATATTTGTCTACAGTTGCATTTTTATATGCTACTATATTATACCATCCGCCTTTTGCTGCATAAGGACCGTAAAGTGCATTGATAACAGGTGTTGGATTGTAATCGCCGCCGCCCAGCATGAACGCATCCTTGTGCTTTCTCGGTGTACGGTCTGCGGAAGATAGTCCCTCAGTTATTACATTGATACCAAACGCTTTTGCCTGCTCACTAAAGGCCATGGAAATGGACTGGCGAGTCGAGTCATCAGAAGCATAGATTAAACTGAATTCTGCTTTTTGCCCATCCTTTTCACGAATTCCATCTCCGTCTGTGTCTGCCCATCCGGCTTCTTCTAAAATTTGCTTAGCTGCATCTACATTGCCGTCAGTTAAAATAATATCCTTATTGTCCCACGGCAGACCCTGCGAAATGGTGAAAGCAACATCCCCATAGCCGTTAAGTACCGTATCAATAATTTTTTGACGATTGATACCGTTTGCCAGGGCCTTTCGTATTGCCAAATCACTGGTGACTTCGTTTCCAATGGGATATCCTTCACTACTGGTTTCACCCGGTTTTTGAACGGGAAGTGCTACGCTGCGGAAATCATTGGTTTTGCAGTCTACCAGATTGTAACCTGGCATTCCTTTAACGGCCAGATTTTCTGAAATTTTTGCTACGTCTACCTGGCCCGCCTGTAATGCTGCATACGCTGCGTCGTCACTAAGAAACAGAAGCACAAGGCGTTTGAATGGCGGCTTTCCGTCATAATATTCTTCATTTGCTTCTGCAATAAGCTGCTGACCTTTATCCCACTGTACAAACTTGTAAGGGCCGGAACCGATAGGTGCCTGTGCATAAGTGTCGCTGTAAGCGTGTTCCGGTACAATTCCTAGTGCAGCTGTCTGATAAACAAAAATTGACATGGGGGATTTCATGTGAAATACAACGGTTGTATCATCAACTGCTTCAGCCATGTCCAACAGAGTCAGGTCAACGGTAGAAATACCAATTTCCTTTGTCTTATTGTATGTAAATGCGACATCCTTTGCAGTCAGCTTTACTCCATCATGAAAAAGTACATCATCACGGATGGTAAATGTCCAGGTCAACCCATCCTCACTGACTTTGTAATCTGTTGCCAAGTCACTTTTCAGCTGGTTATTGATATCAGTATCCAGTAATTTACTTTGAAATAGTGGCGTACCGTGGCTTCCCCAGCCCTTGCAGGGATCGTATCCCGATTCCTTTTCTCCGCCAACTGCAACAATTACTTCATCCTTTGCGGCTACGTTTTTTACCGTACTCGAATCGGAAGAAGACGATGACGATTCATTTGAAGGTACTTGGGACGAACAACCGGCCATAAGCAGTACGATACTCATCACTCCTGCTGCAAGTCTTGTTTTATTCCATTGTCTTTTCATAAGAAGCATATCTCCCTTTCTATGATTATAAGTAGTTAGCTTAATCTAACTCCACTGCAAAATTATAGTTTCTTCTGAAAAAAATGACAATAGATATTGTAACGATTTCAGATTATTTAAGAATTATGAAATGCCATCTAAATTGTATTTAAAATTATTTCTTGTTCATGGAATAACATGATTCAGAGTGTGATTAGTTGAGATCAAAACAACACTTTTTCAGATTTGTTTATTAACATTTAATATTTTTGAGATGACTTATCCCGATTTTCTGACTGCACACAAAAACCCTTCCCGACGTGGTTATTACGTATATGGTCTGTGTGGCTGTTTTTGTGATTGTAACGCTTTTAGACTGGCGTCTGGGAATTGCAGTTATATCAACCGTACCTTTTGTATTTATCCTGATGTCGATTTTCAATTTAAGCCACAAGCATTCATGCCTAGAGCCTCTTCATATTTTTAATATTTCCCTTCAAACGAAATCTTAACAACACCAAAGTACATCATGGCAATTCGCCCTAGCTGACAATTAACACAGAAATTATAAGATATAATCCTTAAAAATAGGAATAGTTCTATATCTTTCCAAAAAGTTCAATGATAAATTTGAACCAGCTCGTACCATCATGTCTGCCAGAGTGTATAGCCTTGATTCGTGGTATTCATTGATTTCCACAAAAGCCACCTCATCTCTCCGAAATTGCTGATTATTTAAAACAGAGTAATCATTAATTGTGAAAATAAGCTGAACATTCTCATTACTATCCCGTTGAAAAAAATCTATTATAAATTTCGCAACAGTCGGTTGAAATTCGTCAGAAATATTGTCAATGATTAAGATTCCCCCTTTTTGGCATAGATTGTATATTTTTATAAATAAGAACAGACATTTCATTGTGCTGTCGGAAACATTTGTAAAGTTCATATATTGTGTCTTGTATTGCCCGGTGGTCCGAGATTTCACGCGATATCCAAGCATGGGAATACCTTGTTCAACAATAAGGTCTTCCACAGGAATTCCCAGCTTTTGAAGCTGCTCCAAACCAAAATCAAGTGCATCATGATTTTCCAGTATTTTATAAATTTTCTCTTCTATAGCTGCATTACTAAGTAATTGGAATGGTTCAAGAAAATCAAAACAATACACAATATGTTCATAAAAAAAACATTCAAACGGTTCCATTATATCTGTAATTTCCGGAATGTCCAAACATGATAGAACAGAACAAAATAATCGTTTATCATTTGGACGGAAAGCAGTCTGTTTATCAAAAAGTTTTTCAAACCTGCGTCCGACGGATATTACTCCTGCAGCCCTTGTATATACCACATGATGATCTACAGTCAGATGCTCTGCAAGAATATTCTGATTTTTAATAGTGAAGCCATATTCATAAACACGCTGGCCACTTACAAAAGAAATTTCCATTTCCGTAGGCTGATGATTCATATCTGTTATTTGATAAGGAACAATCTTACTTTTGCAGTTTAAGTCCAAAAGCGATATGTAATATTTTTCTGAAATACCCTTCAGTAAAAAAAGCTGTCTGTAAATAAGAGAGTGAAAACTCACAAGTGCAAGAAATAAATTAGTTTTACCACTTGAGCCGGCCCCATAAACAGCCAGAGTCTTTATCAGCCTTTTGCTGTCAGCCTGGATCAGATGGCTCGGGTGTTCCTCATAATTTAATGCACTCATATCAATAAAAACTTCGTACAAAAAGGAACGAAAATTTTTAAAGCGAAAAGATAATATCATTGCGTCATTCCTCCTCTGCGTGGCGGATGTTTAATAGTATATTTAAATAGTTGCATACTCTAGATCTATTTATATGTTTGGTATTTCGAACGGCCATTATCTTAACTATGATTGTAAAATTGTTCATCGTATAAAGACGTGAGTACCTATGCCACCGCCTACTGAACCAATCTCTTCACAATCCAATTAACAATATATTCAGCATCCGCCTCTTTATCTGTTTTCGCGGTGCGCACCGCACTTTTAGCATCTGAAACTGTATCATCTCCCGATATGGAACTTCTGGCATCACTTGCCGCATCCCGGTAATACTGAGCATACTGATCCCTTATAACAAGGTCATCTTGTTTCAAACCTATTCAGTCACCAGATTCTTTCGTTTCTTTCTCTCTTTCTTCCCCTTTCTGCACATAATATTGTAATATACAGGAAGCATAAGGAGACTTAAAACTGTGGAAGCGGTAAGACCTCCTATATTGACAATAGCAAGACCCTGCATCATTTCTCCTGAGTGGCCCAATGCAAGTGCCATTGGAATCATAGACAGCACCGTTGTGAGAGTTGTCATGAGGATTGGACGCAGCCTAGTAGCTCCTGCTTCAATCATTGCTTCTTCAAGAGACATCTCCTCTTTGTACTGATTGACCGTATCCACGTAAAGAATCCCACTGTTTACAACCGTTCCAACAAGCATCAAAAATCCGAGCATTACAACCATGCTCAATTCGCAGCCTGCGAAGAACAACAAGCCAAAAGCACCAATAAGGCTGAATGGAATAGTAGTCATGACCATAAAGGAAAACCTTGGTGATTCAAACTGAGCAGCCATTACTACAAATACCAGAAAAACTGCCAGAATAATTGCGGTAAGAAGAGTGGTAAGTTCCTCTGCCGTCGTTTCATCTACTGAACTGACCCCCAGGCTCACAAGAGGATTCATATTCGGCACTACAACTTCACTGTTAATGGTACCTTTCGTTTTCTTATCTGCTGCTGATGTATAATCTCCGGTAATCGTTACGACATATTGCTTATCTTCTCTCGTAATACTTGCCGGGCTGTCCTGAAAGCTTAATTCCGCTACATCATCTAAAGCTGTAAAACCGCCATTTGAAAGGGACAGGGTCATATTCCGGATCTGATCCATTGTCTTGAATTCGTCTTCCGCATATTGGACTTTTACATCCACATCATCACCATCTACTTCTATTGATTTCGCATTCACCCCATTAATCGCCTGATAAATGCTGTGCCCGATAGAAGATGGGCTTATGCCTTTTGCTTTTGCCTTTACCGGATCCACAGTTACTTCCACAACAGGCGCAGAGTTCTCTATCGAAGAATGTATCCTGGTAAGCTCCGGCCTATCCATTAATTTTGATACAAGTTCTTCAGAGGTCCTTTTTAACTGATCATAATTTGCACTTTTCATGATCAGTTCGTAAGTATCTCCAGAACTGTTCATGTTTGCATAAGAATTTTCTCCTACTGTAATGCTGCAATCTGATACATGGCTTAACTTCTCTTTAAAAATATCCACCGCCTGATCTGTCGGTATCTTCCTGTTGTCTTTTAAATATACAAGTATCGTTGCAGAACTTCCTGCACTGACTCCGCTTCCTCCATAACTGGTTATATAAGAATCCATTTCCCCGTAATCGGAGAATGCAGCTTCTACTTTTTCCAGCAGTTCATCCACTTCATTTGTCTTAAGCCCCGGAACCATATTCACCGTAATGGCAAGCTGTCCCTGGTCATCCGCAGTGATCAAACTAACTTTGAGCTGCGCGGCCATAAGGAAGGATACTAAAAGCAGAAGAACAGATACTGACATGACTGTTTTCTTTTTAGGCAGAATATAGCGCATAATTGTTCTGTAAGCATCCTGAAGTTTTTGTATAGGCGCGGACAAAGGAGCCAGGGCTTCCTCCGGCTTATATATTAAATAACATAATGGTACGATCGTTATTGCCGATATCAGGGAAGCTCCCATACAAAATACGATAGTAAATCCCAGAGGCTTAAACATCTGTCCTGCCATACCGCTTAAGAAAGCAAGCGGGAGAAATACCACACAGGTGGTCAGGGTAGAACCGAAAACCGAAGATGCCACAATCTCCGAACCCTTCAATGCATCCTTAAAGTAATCGATGAATTCTTTCTTTTCCTGTGCCGTCACCCGGAAGCAGCTTTCCATCACCACAATGGAATTATCCACCATCATCCCCACTCCCATGGATAATGCTGCAAGGGTCAGCATATTCAGGGAATAGTCCATGAATTTCATCAGAATAAGTGCCGCCAGAATGGAAACCGGTATAGAGCTTCCGACAATTAGGGAAGCTTTCAGATCTCCAAAGAAGAGCCAGATAACTATCATGGAAATAATGATACCAAGAACAACCGTTTCTGCTATGGAAAACAAGGAGGCCATGATATCCTCTGAGCTGTCATGAATCATTTGTATATCTAATTCCGGATTCACCGATTCCAGCGCTTTCATTGCACTTTTCACTTCTTTCGAAAGTTCTGCAGCAGTGGAGCTTTGCTGTTTGCTTATAGAAAGAGAAACCGTATTGTTTCCGTTATAGCGGGCAATACTTCCCTCTTTTTCACTTGTTGTATAAATAGATGCAATATCCCCCAGATAAACAATATTATTACCGGGTGCTGTAAGCGGTATATTCTGCAGGGAATCCTCTGTATCAAACTTCAGCCGCGAGGATATTGCTGCTTTTTTTCTGCCTACCTCTATTGCTCCCCCTGGCATCTTTACATCAGATGCAGAAATATCATTTGCTACAGAAGACATGGAAAGTTTATACTGCTGCATCTTTTCCATGTTCAGTTCTACCTTGATATAATCCTCACTTCCGCCCGCAATTGATACCTCTGCTGCATTGGACAGCTTTTCAAATTCCGGCACGATGTCTTGTTTTACATAATCATATTGATTTTCAGTTTCTCCTCCACTGACAACCAGAGCAATATCAGCAGTGGAGGCCATATTCAATTCCATCACCACCGGTACTTCAGAATCCTCCGGCAAATTTGAGGAAATTCCGTCTATTTTCTTTTTTAGATCATCGTAGGCCTTATCAAGATCTGTTCCGTATTCATATTGTAACGTGACGGTGGAGCGATTTTCCGAAGATTTTGATGTCACCTTTTTAATACCGCTTAGTGAACCAACTGCACTCTCAATTTCTTTACCAATTAATTCATCTATATCCTTTGGCTGAGCTCCAGGATACGCCGTCACGACCATAAGCATGGGCATGCTCATCTCAGGAGTCAGCTCCTGTCTGGAATCCTTAACAGAAGAGATACCAAATACTACCAGGCACAGAAGACACATGATGATGGTAACAGGCCGTTTCAAAACAATTTTTGTTAAATTATTCATGCCTTAGGTTCTCCTTTTGTTTCTTCACTCCTGCTCATCTCCAACACTTCTGCCCCCTCGTAAAGCTCCGGGCTCCAGGTAGTAATGACTGCCATATCCTTCTGAATTCCTTCCTTCACCTCCAACAGATTCAGATCATAAATACCGGCTTCTATAAAAATTTTATGTACAATCCCATTATCATAAGTAAAGACATATGGTTTGCTGTTCTCATAGTAGACGGAATCCACAGGAACCGTAAGCACCTGCTCCGCGCGATTGGAACATACCGACAGCTTGACACTCGTCCCGGAGGATAAATCGTTTTCTCCGATCATCTGGATTTTAATCTTAAAGAGTCCTGTCTTTTCATCTGCCATCCCACTTATTTCAGAAATGGTTCCCTCCAGATCTTCTCCGCCTTCTTTCACTTTTACCGTGTCTCCAAGCTGTACCTGGCGTTTTAATTTCTCTGTCAGGCTTGAAGAAATAATTTTATTTCCCTCTCCGGAAATAACAAAGATCTGATCACTCACTGACACCTTGTCAAATCCCTCTATGCTGCAGCTCTCAATTTTGCCGCTGATCGGGGACTTGATATTGCTGTAGGAAATCTGATTTTCATATTCCTCCTTCGCCTGTCTAAAAGCAATCTCTGACTTTTTTGCCGAATTTGTATACCCCTGATATTCCTGCTCTGAGATAGATCCGCTCTGATAAAGTACAGCCATGCGTCCCAAAGTATCATGAGCTTCTTTATATGTAACTTCAGCATTATCCATGGTATTCTTTGCGTTCTGTACTTTATTTGTGTCAATCACACAGAGAAGCTGTCCCTGATTTACCGTATCACCGGCTTTTACGGGAACTTGTGTAATGGTTCCCGCTGCTTCCGGAAAAATCCTGACTACCGTCTCTGGTTCCACGGTTCCGATCAGGCTGGTATACAACTCAATTGTGCCAACCTCAGGATATACTGTTTCCACAACCGGCAGCACATCAATCTTCTCTGTAACCTTTTTTTCATTAACCCGAATAATGACCGGCACAATCAGTATAACTGCGATTATTCCAAGTAATAAAACTTTCTTTTTCATTTTCTGCTCCTTATAAAAATCATTATTATTTGATCCTGATTCATCGGCAAGGAGACCGCGTACATTTAAACAACCTTTTTCAGCATTGCATTTACTCCGGATGCAACCAATCCGCCGTCACACAAAATATCTACTCCGGTTAAATATCCTGCGCCTTCACTGGCACAATATGAGAAGAGACTGGCTATTTCTTCCACCCTCCCAGGTCTTTTTACCGCACAGAATTTTATGAAAGATGCTGCTTCTTCTTTCTCCAGTTCACCCATAGGTGTATCGAAATTGCCTGGTGATATGGAAAGTACTCTGGCCCCCTTACTGCCAAATCTGGCTGCATCGTGTTTTGCAAACCAGATGACAAAATTTTTTGAAATTCCATATGCGATACCGGAACGATATTTTTCCGGATAAAGATTAATACGTTTCATTACCTTTTTCATGAAATGTTCCGGATCTTCCCGGCTGTACTTATATAATCTGACAGGCATTACTAATTTAGGAGTTAAATAAGCGGACATGGAAGACACATCAATCAAACAGGAGCCTTCTTCCATCACTTTGTAAAAAGCATTATTAATATAAATGGTACCAAGCGCATTCACTTCAATAATCGTTTTTGCATCTCCCATATGGGGAGACATTCCGGCTGCATGTATTACGGCTGCCACTGACCCTTTCGCTTTCGAATAAAAAGCCAACTTCTCCGTACTGGTATAATCAGAGACATCGCAGGGGTATGCTTCAGCCTGGATTCCCTCCGCTTTCAATTCATTTACCGCTTCTTCCAGCTTCTGCGGATTTCTTCCACATATGATAATATAATAATTTTTTCCCATTTCTTTGGCAGCAGCCAGCCCCATGCCGCTGCCACCCCCTGTAATTACACAAATCCTGCGCATCATTCCGTTCCCCTTTCTAATGATCCAACGCTTCATTAATATGAAAAAATTAATGCTTATTGGCTGCCAGTACTTTTCTTATTAATTTCATCGCATATTCAGGCCACAAGCGATATAAGGCGTTCATTATTCTGCAATCCTTTCCTATAAATACCCGAAAACGGTTATTTTCCATCGCTGCTACAATCAGCTTTGCAGCCTGCTCAGGAGACAGCAGGTTCTTGGCTCTTGCATCTTCTGCCACTGATTTACTTCCTTTTATTTCTGAATTTATTTTGATATCCGTGGCAACACCACCCGGAAATACGACTGTAACGTTCACAGTTGTATTCGCAAGTTCTGAATGGAGTGCTTCTGTCATAACTTTTACAGCTGCTTTTGAAGCACCATAAATTCCCTGTCCAGGAACGGGCAGGAAACCGCCCATACTGGATATATTGATCAAATGGGATTCCGGACGTTCTTTTAAAAATGGCAGAAATGACTTTGTCATATAAAGCGTTCCGTAAAAATTCACATTCATTACACGATCAATGTGATCCAGTTCCAATTCTTCCAGTTTTAAAAAAGGTTGTATGATACCGGCACAGTTTATAAGTCCATCTATATTTTTATACTTTGATACTGCCTCATCTGTAAATGCAACTACGTCTCTTATATTTGAAATATCAACAGCATGTGTGTATAACCTGCTGTTATTTCCAGAAATTTCAATCGTTTCATTTAGTGCCATCTGGTTTTTATCAACAGCAATTACCGTAGCTCCTTTGGAAAGCAGTTCAAGTACCAATTGCCTTCCTACACCGTTTCCGCCACCCGTTACTACAATATTCTTATTGAATGCTTTCATCGCCATCTCCTCCTGAGAATGAAATACTGATTACTTGTTCATTGTAAAAAGCTTTTGTAAACTCAACGTAAACTTACATGTACAGCATAAAAGTTTTAAAAAAGGGCTGTATACGGTTAGAACTGTTCCCTGTCAATCAGACAGGAGAAAAAAGTTCAAGCCATATACAGCCTTTTTTTCTCTTATTTATTTCTAATTCTTTGTACTGGAGCTTTCAACAATACTGAAAATGTACTTCCCTGTCCCGGAGCGCTGGTTGCTGTTATCTCACCTCCGCACAAATCAATAATTCGTTTCACTATTGACAGACCAAGTCCAAACCCCATGGTGGAATGGGAGGAATCTCCCTGATAGTATTTGTCAAATATATGCTTTACGGTTCTTTCATCCATTCCAATTCCCGTATCCGATATATTAACCGTTATCTGATCTCCGACAGAAACCATTATTATGGTAATTTCTCCGCCATGGGGCGTGAATTTAACCGCATTGCTGATAAGATTCATCCAGATCTGATGCATCAGTTCCGCGCTGCCGAAATACTTTACCGGAGACAATTCCATATTTAAGGCAATCTCTTTTTTCTCCATTTCCCGGAACAATAAAATCGCGCATTTTTTAATCTGTTCATCCAAATCGAATACTTTCTTATCCGTTATAACCTCCTGCGCATCCAGCTTTGAAAGCAAAAGAGTGTTTTGGGAAAGCGACGCCAATCGATGGGATTCCTCCGCTATGATCTGTAGATATTGTTTTCTATCCTCATCGCTGATATAGTCCTCCAGCAGCAGTTCTGCGAATCCATGAATGGATGTTATGGGAGTTTTAAATTCATGAGAAAAATCATTCATGAAATTCTGCATTTCTATTTTCGTATTCTTAAGTTCCCGGACCATACGGTTAAAATTCCGATACATATCTTTATATTCCCCCGAACCGTTCAAATCCAGTTCAATATCCAGATTTCCTTCGGCCACGTAGTTGATTCCATTCGAAATTTTATCCATCCGAAATTTCAGAGTTTTTATGATTCTGATAATCGCTGCCCCTGCCACCAGGCCCATACACGGAATCATAGCCAGCATATAAATTGCATTATTTTCTCTCATATCAAATTTCAGAAAAGTAATAAGTCCAAAAGCCATAACAGAACTGATGAGTATTAAAATATAAAACCATACAGCCCAATGTAAAGTAAGTGTTTCTCTTTTTTCAAATTTAATTTTTAATTTCATGTGCATCCCATTTCTAATGAAGCTTCTGTTTTTATTAAAAAGGTCTATTTTTCACAAAGCTCGGATTTATACCCAAGCCCCCTGATTGTAATGATTTCAAACTCCGGACAGTCTGCAAATTTATTTCTCAGTCTGTTTATATGGGTCTTTATCGTTGTCTCATCGCTGTTGGTATCATATCCCCATATTTCATCAAGAAGCTGAGTTTTTGTAAAAATCATACCAGGATAGGAAAGAAGTTTATAAAGAAGTTCAAACTCCTTTTTTGCAAGCTCTGTCTTTTCTCCTGCCTTTCTTGCTACTGTATAGGTAGTCGAATCCAGAGTAATATCTCCGATAATTATTTTTCTTTCACTGGCTATATTGGCTCTTCTAAGCAAAGCTTTTATTCGCCAGAGAAGCTCCTCATAATTAATAGGCTTTGTCATATAATCATCCGTACCCGAAGCAAAGCCTGTCTTCTTATCATCAAACGTATGCATTGCGGTCAGCATAATAACCGGTATCTGTATTCCTGATTCCCGCAATCCCTTTACCATATCATAACCATTCATAACAGGCATCTGTATATCTGCAATAATGAGATCAACATGTTTTTGCTCCAGTATTTCAAGCGCCTTTTCTCCATTTTCAGCTTCTGCCACTGTATAATATGGTTTCAGTCTTGCACAGGTAAGCAACCGTGTATGTCTATCATCTTCAACAATCAGTATTGTTGCCATATGGTTATAACTCCTTCCGATTATTTTTGTTACTGTTTGCATCCGAATAATTTGTAATAATCCTGCTAAGCTGTTATTAATTTCCCGCTGAGTGATTCGATTTCTCTCCTACTCTTGTTCGTACCAAACCACAGTCCTCCTAAACATTTTCATTTCAGATTTTATCTGTTTAAATAAAAATAGTCAAGGATACTTTATGCCAGATTTCCCAGCCATGCTCAACAGGTTAAAGTCCGTAAAGAAAGGAGCCGTCCATATTGACAACTCCCTATTTCATAAAAAACAAATCAATTTTCCTTATTGTCTCCTTCTATCCTGTCCGCTTCTTCCTCCCCCGGACGCACATATTCCCTCCGAAGCAGCTTTTTCACAGACCATCCCACAAGCAATATACCAACCACAAGGAATATGACCATAGCTGACACTTGAACCAGATTTCGGACCCCGGAAGACATTGAAAGCTCCGTTATCATTTGGTACCCAAGATAAACCAGATAGCCACCGCCCACAAGCCGCAGGATCAGGGTACTCTGAGGTGGATTAGAGGAACCTTTCTTCTCACTCATTAGCATTCTCCTTTGATATAAATTTCACAGACTCCCTTTCAACAGCTTCCGAATCAAAGAGGTAATTCCCATCAAAACACGGATTCTCTATCAGCTTTATCATATGTTCCGCCGCCTTTCTTCCCAGGGCCTCCATTGGATGGGGAAAGGAGGTGACGGGAACCTCTCCCAAAGTTGCCAGATCAGAATTGTCAATGCTGACAAGGGATAAGTCCTCCGGTATGCGGATTCCTCTTTTTAAGCAGATTCCAGACAACAGGTTTGCCACTTCATCATTATAGCAGACCACCCCTGTGCAGCCCTCCAGCCGCTGGAACAGATATTCCGCCCATAACTCCATATCTTTCAGGCTCTCGGAATCGATCCACAGAATTCTCTTTCCGTCCAGCTTAAAGCCTGCCCTCTCCATACTTTTTGCAAAACCAGAATATCTTAAATGGCCCTGACCGTCATCACATTTAAAAATCCCCCCTATCTCCTTGTGCCCAGCTCTAATCAGATATTCTGCCGCTTTCTCCCCTACAAGCGCGTCATTAAGTGATACGCAGGGAAGATTTAACTCCGGATAACGGCTGTTAAAAAATAAAACCGGAACCTGCTGTCCCATCAGCTTCTTATAATAGTGCAAATTAGGGTTGGGCAGGGCGCTTTTTGCAGGTTCCACAATCAAACCATCGATCAGTCCTTTTTCCAGAATTTTATCCAGCGCCTCTCGTTCCCGTTCAGTCCGGTTTCCGGTAAATGCCACCTGCATGGTATAACCAGACTTGGAAAGCACACGTTCAATCCCCTTAAGCACTGCCGGAAATATATAGCTGTCTACATAGGTGCTGATGACAGCTATATTAAAATATTTTTCCTGACTTCCTCCCCGGGCACAGCCGCCTGCATAAGTTCCGCTTCCCTGTATCCGCGTCACCAGCTTCCTCTGCTCCAGAACGTCGATTGCATGGCGTATCGTCTGCCTGCTTAAATGAAACTGAAGGCTCATCTCGTTTTCAGAGGGGAGCTTATCGCCCCTCCCGATGCTGCCGTTTTCAATCTGTTCCTGTACCCATTGGACAACCGCCATATATTTTGCTTTCCGTGCCTGCATCTTCCATCCCTATCTTTCAGCTATTTTTTTCTCTTTGATAATAAGTCTATCGTAACTGCCCCCAAAAGTACAGCACCTTTTACGATTTTCTGGATGTCGGTGGACCAGCCGTAAAGGGACATACCATTGTTCAAAATACCCATGATAAATGCGCCGACAACAGCTCCGATAATCGTGCCCACGCCTCCGGTTGTCGCAGCTCCTCCGATATAGCAGGAAGCGATGGCATCCATTTCAAACTGGTCTCCCGCCTTGGGAGTTGCGGAAGCGTTTCTGGCAGAGAGAACGATACCGGCAATGGCGCACAGGATGCCCATATTGGTATATACCCAGAAAAAGACCTTTCCCGTATTGATGCCGGAAAGCTTTGCCGCTTTCGCATTGCCGCCTAAAGCGTAAATCTGCCGCCCAGCCACAGTCCTGCTTGTAATGAAATGATAGAGGACAACCAACGCGCCCATGATCACCAGAACAAACGGAATACCATTATAACGGGACAGCTTGTAGAAGAAAAACCAGACAATCACCAGAATCACACCCACCTTTAATACAGACTGCCACAGAGGATTGACAGGAAAACCATATTTCTTCTTTGTCCGTATGCTCCTTATTTCGGCGAAAATAATGAGTGCAAAGGCGGTAAGGGCAACTCCAATGGATACCATATCCAAAGTCCCCGTAGCAAACGGAATTTTAACGGTAGGCAGAAAGCCTGCGCCAATGTATGTATAGTTTGTGGGAAGAGGCCCCTTTGTCTGGGCCTTTAATAGGGTATAGGTAAGCCCCCGGCCCATTAACATGGTCGCCAGCGTCACAATAAAGGGAGGAATGGAAAGCTTTGACACAAAAAATCCTACAAACATACCGGATAATGTGCCGATTGCCAGGGCTGCCAGAATCGCCATCCACATGCTGGCCTTATAGTCCACGATCATAATGCCTACAGCCGCTCCGCAGACCGCAACGATAGAACCTACACCTAAGTCAATATTTCCGGTCAATACGCACAGCAGCATGCCGACCGCAAGGATGACGATATAGCTGTTCTGCATAATCAGGTTATTAATGTTTGCCGGGGACATGTTTTTTCCGCCTGTCATTACCGCAAAAATGAGAAATACCGCAATAAGAGCCAGTACCATGCCGTATTCTTTCATATTAATATTAACCGTCTTTTTCTTGTCCATCTCTATTCATCCTTTCCGTTATCTGCCATAATACATTTCATAATCTTTTCCTGGGAAACTTCGTCACTGGATAATTCACCGGTTATGTGTCCCTCATTAATGACGTAGATGCGGTCACAGATTCCAATGATTTCCTGAAGCTCCGAGGAGATCACAATAATTGCCTTACCCGCCTTTGCCAAATCGTTGATTACGCAGTATATCTCGTACTTTGCCCCGATGTCGATGCCCCGGGTCGGTTCATCCAGAATCAGCACGTCCGGCTGGGTCATCATCCATTTTGCCAGCACCACCTTCTGCTGGTTCCCACCGGAAAGGGAACTGACTGTCTGGTTAATGGAATTGGCTTTTACGTTGATTTTCTTTCTATACTCCTCCGATGAAAGATTTTCGGCATTGCCGTTTACGATACCTCTTTTGGAAAAGAAGTTGCGCAGTGCTGCCAGGGTCATATTTCCGCGCACGCTGTCAATCAGGATAAGACCATAATTCTTCCGGTCCTCGGAAACGTAGGCCAATTTGTTATTGATGGCATCTCTTACATTCCGGATGAGGACCTGCTTTCCGTTTATCTTTATGGTTCCAGTAATTTTCTGCCCATAGGATCTTCCGAAAAGGCTCATGGCCAGTTCCGTTCTTCCCGCGCCCATTAGTCCCGCAAAGCCTACCACCTCCCCTGATCTCACATGAAAGGATATATCCCTTACCATCTTCCGGTCCGGATCATCGGGATGATATACATTCCAGTTCTCAACCTCAAAAATTTTATCTCCCATATCACAGCATCTTTCCGGAAAACGGTTCGTCAGCTCCCGCCCCACCATACCCTTGATGATACGGTCCTCGCTGATCTCATCCTTCCCCTTTTCCAGGGTTTCTATGGTCTTTCCATCCCGGATCACGGTAATGGAATCCGCCACATAGCTGATTTCATTGAGTTTATGGGAAATTATGATGCAGGTAATGCCGTGCTTCTTCAAATCCAGCATGATGTCCAGAAGCCGCCTGCTCTCCTCGTCATTGAGGGCTGCGGTGGGCTCATCCAAAATCAAAAGCTCCACCTGCTTTGCCATAGCGCGGGCAATTTCAATGAGCTGCTGCTTGCCTACGCCCAGGCTGCTGACAGGTACATTTAAATTTTCATTTTCAAGTCCTACTTTCTCAAGCATTTCCTGAGCCCGTTTATTCGTTTTCGTCCAATCTACCACCCCTTTAACCGCTGTCTGTTCATTTCCCAGAAATACGTTTTCCGCCACGGACAAGTAGGGACTTAAGGCTAACTCCTGGTGAATGATTACGATTCCCTTTGCTTCGCTTTGCTTAATGCTGTGAAACTGACTTACATTTCCATTGTATACAATATCGCCGCTGTAGGTCCCATAAGGATAAACGCCGGAAAGCACGTTCATCAAAGTAGATTTCCCCGCTCCATTCTCTCCGCAGAGTGCATGGATCTCGCCCCGCTTCACCTTAATATTTACATCATCCAAAGCTTTTACCCCGTAGAACTCTTTGGTGATATGGTTCATCTCCAAGATATGTTCAGACATCTCATCAACTCCTTTACTTTCTTACGTTACACGGAAGCAGGCGGCGGTTTCTTCGCCGCCGCCTGTCAATATTCCTATTCCGTTATTCTTTTTGCTACTGTGCCAGCTGTGCTTCCGTATAATAACCGCCGTCAACAATGACTTTCTTGTAATTGTCCTTATCAACCGCAACCGGAGTGCATAAATAGGACGGAACTACGATCTTGCCGTTATTGTACTGGGTGGTATCGTTGATCTCCGGCTCAGCTCCCTGAAGAACAGCCTGAACCATGGTCACGCACTTTTCAGCCAGCAGACGGGTGTCCTTGTAAATGGACATGGTCTGGAAGCCTGAGATAATATTTTTCGTAGCCATCAGCTCCGCATCCTGTCCCGTAATAAGCGGCCAGTCCTCGCCTACTTTGTAGCCTGCGCCTTCAAGAGCCGCTTTGCAGCCATAGGCAAAGCCGTCAAAGGCAGAAGCACAGATATCCAGCTTCTTGTCTGCGTAAAAGCCGGTCAGATAATTCTCGCAGTTCTGCTGTGCTGTTTCCTGGGACCATCTTAAAATACAAGTATCCTCAAAGGAAGTACGGCCAGACTCACATACCAGGGTTCCATCATCCAGGTATGGCTTTAAAACCTCCATCAGGCCGTTGTATAAGAACAATGCGTTGTTGTCATCCGGAGATCCCATGAAAAATTCAATGGTGTAGGATTTCCCCTCTGCCTTGGCCTTATCCAGTTCCTTTTTGTCTTTTATGTACTGTCCGATAGCTGTACCTACTCCCTTATTATCAAAGGTCGCATAATAGGATACAGCATCCGTATCCATTAACAAGCGGTCATAGGCAATGATGGGAATACCTGCGCTCTTTGCCTGCTCTTCCACATTTACCAATGCGGAGGAATCAATGGAAGCAATAACCAGACAGTTAACACCGGAAGCGATCATGTTTTCGATCTGGGAAACCTGCATCTGAACGTCGTCCTCTGCGTATTGAAGATCCACTTCGTAGCCCAGGGCTTCCAGCTGCTTCTTCATGTTGGCTCCATCATTGATCCAACGCTCCGAGGACTGGGTAGGCATAGCCACGCCGACCCTTCCGCCGCTTCCCGTGGCTTTCGCCGCCTGGGTTTCCGCCTCTTTGGCTGCTGTGGTGGCCTCTGCTTTGGTTTCAGCCGCCGGCGCGGCCGTGGTTGCCGAGGTCTGGGAACCGCCGCAACCTGCCAGCATGGCAGCGGAAAGGACTGTCCCGAGAATGAGGCTTAGAATTCTTCGTTTCATAATTTTTACCCTCCTGTGGTATTATTTTATATATACAACTTGCGCTTTGCGCAATTTTGCATTTTTATTCACTATTATGTATTTTATCATACTCCGAATTAACTTTCATGTTATTTTGCTCAATTTATTCATATACACCAGTGCATTTTATAGTAATATTTAATAACCATAAAATAACTATATATTCTTGTTCATATTTTGTCAATACGTATTTTACCTTTTTTTCCATTTTCTTTAAAAGTTGTATGTACAGGTTATTTCAAATCTCTCAGACAAGTTTTTTGAATGAATGGACTTAACCGAACCACTTGTACTTCCGTCTTTCACGCCCAATGTCCGCAATCTGTCTGTACCGCATACCAGGCCAACTTGGCCCGAAGCTGCACAAAGGCTTGTCCAAAAGACTGGCAAACAAAAAGACATCTATTCGAAAAAAACTCAAACGGTGTCGTATGGAAAAATTCACCATTCCCACTGTAAAAATATATTTCATTACATGATGGGAATAATTTAACTTGAAAAGTAAGAGCTCAATAGGTTCTTTCCAATATTAGTTGATATTAATGTGATAAAGTAATAGAATGCCCATATAGGATGGTGGTATATATGGAACAAGAACTTATCAAAGAATTGGATACGAATTTAGAATGTTCAGATTGTAGAATAAAAAGTGATAAAATAATTATGGAGGTTCATTCTATGAAAAAAGCAGTGAATTGTCCATATTGCGGAAATTCATCATTTAAAATTCATTCTATTTATCAGCGAGAAATTCAAGATATTTCCTTACAGGATAAACAAACAATTCTTCTGCTTAGTGTAAGAAAAATGTTTTGTGATAATCTACAATGCTGTCATAAAACATTTTCAGAACGGTTTGACTTTATTTTGCCTAACGCAAAAAAGACAAAACGGTTAATTGATAAAATTTTAAGAAAGTGTCAAGATTTTTTCGCAAATTGTATTTCAACCGTCCAGTAGCCGGTAGTCAACCGGCTATGATATCAGACTGGTTCTGGAGATCCAATTCTTTCAGATGCTCCATATTCATGTAGCGCTTTGTTCCCCATTGGGTTCCTGCTACGTGTCGCAGTCTGGCACATACAAGCATTAAAGCACTTTGCCCATCAGGAAAAGCACCAATTGCCCGAGTTCTACGTTTGATTTCTCTATTAAGTCTTTCAATGGTGTTGTTGGTGCGAATTCTAGTCCAGTGCTGGCTGGGAAAATCCATGTATGTAAGAGTTTCCTCGATTCCATCTTCGACCTTTTTGGCAGCCGAAGTTAATTTCATCTTGCGAAGTTTATCAGCTACTTGTTTTGCCTTTTCCTTTGCAGATACCTTACACTCTTGAGCATGAATAGCCTTTAGCAGCATAGAGACTTCTTTCATCTTATTACGAGGAGTGGCAGAAAATATATTCCGATAGAAGTGAACCGTACATCTTTGATACTTTGCATCCGGAAATACTTCTGGAATGGATTCGAGCATCCCAAGGCATTTATCACCAATAATTAGGCGCACTCCAGCCAGGCCACGTTCTTTTAACCATACAAAGAATGTCCTCCAGCTTTCACGATCTTCTTTCATACCTTCTGCTGTGCCAATGATTTCACGGCATCCATCTTCATTGACACCAATAGCAACAAGGATAGAGACATTTTGAACTTCACCACCCCAGCTGCGCTTTAAATAAACACCGTCTACATAAACATATGGATAAGAACCGCTAAGTTTGCGGCTTCTCCACGTTTCAATGTGTTCATAAGGTTTTTTATTTAGATTACTTATTGTTCCAGGTGAAACTTTAGTTCCCCATAATGCCTCGGTGATATCTTCAACACGGCGAACAGAAACACCCGCGAGATACATTTCAATGAGAGCCTCTTCTACGGAGCATTCTCTGCGGCGATAGCGTTCAATAATGGCAGTTTCGAACGGAACACCCTTTAGCTTTGGCATCTTTAATTTGACCTCACCAGCTGTGGTTTGAAAGTTCCTGCTGTAATGGCCGGAACGATATCCCTTGCGTTCACCGGAACGTTCGTATTTTTCCGCATTAACGAGTTCTTCTGCTTCATGATCCAGCAAGGCATTGAGGGTTTCCTCAACGCTGTTGCGTACTAAATCTTTCAATTCGTTATGGATAAGTTCCTGGTTTAATTGTATAATATTATCAGACATGTTCTATAGCCTCCTTTGAGAGTATTTTGTGTGGTAACTTAATTCTACCAAACGGCTATAGACCATGTCTATTTTTATGAAATTAAATTTGCGAAATTAATTATACGTCATCAACGGTTGAAATATAATTTGCGAAAAAATCTTGACAATATCAAGTAGTATTTCCCTGCGGCGTATAATTACTTTCTCCGTCAGGTTACATTGCCATCTCAATTTTTTGGTGAGATTATTTGACAAACTTCTCAACATGCCTTGAAGAGATAAAAATGATACCGTCAGGGTGTGGTTGGACCCTGGCGGCAGTTAAAAATCCAGCAATCTCTGTCCACTCACATTTGCCAGAGATAAATCATAAGTTAATAAAATACTTACTCATGATTATGTAATATTGCTCATTGTAATTTTAAGATATATAAGTCAGTAGATATAGACCCTTTGAATTTATCATTGCCTCCTTTTAAGCAGTTTATTATCGTCATCCAGAGATAAAAAGACGTATTTCTCAAATTCCTTTGGATAAACACCTCGCCCGGTTGTCAAAATAATTTGAAACTTCTTATCATAGAGATTACTTTTTTCATTTGCCATATCAAGATGCACAAGAATTTTGATTAGCTTTTCCGGATCAATTCCCTCCTTATTGGGTGTATCAATCATCAAAAACTGAGGGTAGTTCATATCGGTTTCGAGACTTAAAAGTAATAATGTAAAAAAGTACATCAATCGTCTCGAGACATACGCACTCCGCTCCCTGTATGCTCCACCATTTATATATGGCATATAGTCTTCACCTAAATACGCATCAAAACAAGAGCTGTCCGTTGCTTTCATTAACTCGGCGTAAACCTTATTGAATTTCTTCTTCTTGCCAAGCATATCCTCTTTAGCTTTATCTAACTGTAAATTGACTTTTATTTTCAAAGAATCTACACTATTACGAAGCTTAATACATGATGATACCAGAGCCTCTTTCTTAGCCGCCAGTTCCTTGGCCCTGGACATATCTACACTTCTAGAATATAAATTAGCAATTTGTTCATCTAAATGTTTAGCATAAGCGGAGTTATAGTTTGTGCCAATATCTTTCTCTAAATCAACAATATAAGCTTGAGTTTCTCTTATTTGATTTTCAAATTCCTTTACATCATTATCAACATTTAGTTTTCGAGCCCTTTTCTTTTCTAATAACTCATTTAAAGACTTAAGTGATTTTTTCTTAGCATTAATGATTTCAACATATTCTGCATCTGTATAAAAGAACTTTTCATACTGTGCTTCATCAATTTCACTTCCACATATACACTTCCCATTCTCTCTTTGAACATCATGTAAACAATATGGACATGTGTTTGGGGAAAATAATTTCATTCTCTTATCAATAAAACGTATTTTTTCAACTTCATCAATCTCTCTTTTTGCTTCATCCTGCAAATATAATATTTTTTCAATAGAATTTTTGATTGCTAAGCTTATTTTTTCAGTAGAATCTTTTTCTAGCTGAATCTTTTGAACTCTACTTCGCTGAACTTTAATCTCATCAAAGATTTCAAAGCTATTAACTTCATTATTTCTTGCTATATCTCTCTCAAGATATTTTTGCTTAGTTAATTCCTCTATCTTATCAATCTCAGATTGAATAAATTCCGAATTATCGATATTTCCATCTAAAATTTGACGCAGAAAATCATCATAGCTATCCGATACAGCTTGTTGTTTTTCAAACTCGGTTAATTCAGTTTTGTATTTAGCAAGCATAGAATAATACTCATTATAAATCTTTCCAACAAGTATTTCAAATATTGCCTTACGGATTTCTATTGAATCTGAGACAAAATTATCATTATCTGAAGCCTTATAAATCTTTCCGATTTCAGTTTTTTGATCATAGTATACTAATCTCAATAAATCCGTAAAACCTATTTTGAATTGTTTTGTTCCCTGTATCATATCAAATACTTCAATACCTAACTTTTCAAGTAACCAATCGGAAAAAACTTCATTACCATTATCAGCAGTTCTGTAAATATTATATTCATCAATATTATCCTCCGAATCAACAACATAAATTATATTTCTGTTGAAATATCTTGTGAATTCATATCTCTCTTCATTAATATCCAGTTCTATTTCCACATAATTTTCTGTATCGTAATAAATTTCAGTATGTTTATCATGTATTTTTCTATCATCTTTATAAAACCCCTCAACCTTCCCGCCTAATCCAAAATAGATTAAGTCCATAAAGGTACTTTTTCCGTTACCATTTTCCCCTTCTAATAATACTATGCCATCATTTAAATGAGGCGATTCGAAGTAATAGTTTTTTCCGAAATAACTCACTCTTCTAATTGCTATTCTTCCCATTTTGCCACCTCATTTTTACCATAAATTTTAGATATAAAAGAATCGAATTTGTAAGTTCCTATGCGAGTCATATTATTTTTAATAATGTTGATATTACTTCGTTCACTGGCCAAAATATTTGAATCAAAAAGAGATTCCAAATCTTTACTCTTGACTAATTCCAAATCTATACATCCAAATCTATCATTTTTGCTCATATGTATTATGCCTTGCTTTTCCAGAAAGTATAATACTCTCTGTATCATAGAATCATTTAAATTAGCATTACAGTAAATGGTTGTTAATTCCTCATGCTCAAAAACATTAAGACTTCTATCACTGACTGCCTTTTCATAAAGTCTTAGGCGATAATCACTTTTACAGAATTCCAAAATAAAAGAAAGCTTCTTATAATCAACAAACTTTTTGTTGAATCCCGAAATAAAAAAGACTGTTGACAAAATCTTTAATGTTACATAATAATAATCTTCATCCAGAACAAACATCATTCTCTTTTTATTATCCATACTTCCTCAATCTAATGCAATAAAGCATTCTTGAAATAAAATCAATATAGATTTATATACCATATCTCTATCTAGATAAGGTATATCATAAGTTTTACTTTTATCCAAAACTACAGCATATGCTTCATCTGTCATTTTATCTAAAAAAGACAATATAATGTTTTCAGTCATAATAATATGTTTTTTCTCAATTAGAAATCTTTTTATTTCCCTTTTACATTTACTATATATGCGATAATTATATGCTTTTATTGCTTTGGGATTATCATATTGATCCTGTTCATATTTACCATCAACAAAATCGTCTTGTATCTCTTCCATGGAAATATCAGCAAAATCAGCACAAACTCCTAGAATCTTTTCCTGCAAATCTCGTGCATCTAAATTTTCCAATGCATCCCATTTATAATGAAGAGGATCTAATCTTTCATCCATTTTAGCTTCGCGTGCAAAATCTTTAAATAAAAGTTCTATCTGAGCAACATGTACCATCCTTTTTAAGAAACTATCCTCCATAGCTTGCGATTCTACCAAATCATAAAGTCGAGCGGTTATTGCACTTTGATATTTTGAATCCACATTATATTGAATACATAATTCCCCGACTGTTTTATCAATACATTCTCGAACTTCTCGTTCATTTTTCTCATCAAATCTCCATTCAATCAGTTTGAAAAAAGCTTTCCATTGATCAAAGGTCAAACTATCAATATACACTTTATAATAATTACGTTCTGACTCGCTTTCATTGCTATTTGAGTTTGACTTATGCTGCTCAACATAATATTCTTTGATGACTGGAATAACATATGACAGAGCTACATCAAATTGTTGTTCTTTCAGCAAATCTAAGAGCCCCTTTTCTGGTAACTCATCAAACTTAGCAAGTTGCCCCACTTTTCTCTCTTTTTTGGTTCCAGCATTAGAATAAAACACAAATATAATATTTTCATCTTCATCAATTCTACGCCATGTATCGATAAATATTCTAATTGAGTTTTTAATTTCTATACTATTAATAGAAAAATCAGATGAGTAATTCTTATTCTGTTCCGATCTGATTTCATTTGTACCATTACTCATATCATATTCAAAAACATCATCAACATATTCTATTGTACAAAATACGCTACTTCGCTTTTCTTGAAGTGCACACAATAATCGTTCAACTGCACGTAGCTTTTGCAACCCAATTCCCTTAAGATTTGAGATAGCTTCGGTATTTATATTATCTTTGATAATTTCAACTTTTTTCATAGTATCACCCGTTCTGTAAACTGCCACAGTTAATACTACCAATTATATCATAATATATTCAAATTAATAGATAAAATAGTAAAATATTACCATATCCATCAACTTATTTTATAGTATTATATTAAACCAAGGCACATCCCCTTGCACTAAGGTGAGAATCCAGAACATTTGTTCGTTATCCTTATTATATACTTCCATCACATCTTCGTCAACTGGTTTTCATTTAATCGTTATTGAAAATTTTTAAAAGCAAATAAATAGCAGGAGCCACAAAGCCCATACTATTCTGTGTTATATTTCAACTGTAGTTCTGCTCTTGAATTCCACCGTGAAAGTGCTGTTCTCATGTACAATAACTTTTTCAATGAGCCTTCTCATATCATCCATAGAAAAAGGCAAAAAAGGCACATTTTCAAAACTGAGAATGTACCTTTTTTGCCCTTGATTTATCAAGTGTCCCGTCCCTGTAAGTTATAATTTAAGCCCCAAGCATTCATGCCTGCGGCTTATTGTTTAAGTGGAGATAGTGGGATTCGAACCCATGACCTCTTGAATGCCATTCAAGCGCTCTCCCAGCTGAGCTATACCCCCATGTCCGCTATTATAGCAAAGCATTAAAAAAATTGCAACAACATATTGCATTTATTTTTTAAAATGTTATAATAATTCAAGAACATTTGAATATAGTTGTCTTCAGGGCAGGGTGTAATTCCCGACCGGCGGTAAAGTCCGCGAGCGCAAATTGCGCAGAATTGGTGTGATTCCAATACCGACAGTATAGTCTGGATGAAAGAAGATGTGTTAAATAGTGATAATACACCTGTCTATTTTTAACACCTGAAAGGCATACTTTCAGGTGTTACTTATTTTCAGGAGGATTTAACCATGAATATGACAAAGAAAACAAGCAAACTCACCCTCATGGCCATGCTTTGTGCGCTGGCCTTTGTAGCAGTTGTGGCAATCCGGATTCCCTTAATTCCAATACTGCCTTTCCTTGAGTATGAACCCAAGGATATTATCATCCTGACCGGAGGCTTCCTATTCGGCCCAATGTCCGCGGCACTGATCTCTGTCATTGTGTCTTTTGTAGAGATGTTCACCATCAGCAGCACCGGTATCATCGGGCTGATCATGAACATTCTATCAACAGTGGCATTTGTTTGTCCGGCAGCTTATCTCTATAAGAAGCGCCATTCCATGTGGGGAGCTTTCTTTGGCATGGTGTTAGGCACTCTTCTCATGACCCTGGTCATGGTTTTGTGGAACTACCTCATCACCCCGATTTACATGGGATATCCGCGGGAAGCTGTAGTCAAACTCCTTCTCCCGGCATTTATTCCCTTTAACCTGTTAAAGGGAGGAATCAATACAGCCCTGACTCTTCTCATCTATAAGCCTTTGGTGACCACCCTGAGAAGATCCAATCTTATGATTCCCGATTCAACAGCTTCTGCCGACGCTCCCAAAAAGAGGATTTTCAGTTTTGAAATTACCCTTACTGCAGCAGTCATCTTAATAACATGTATTATGGCTGTCCTGGTTATGAAGGGAATTATGTAAGCAAAGACTAATGATTGGACTGCGCATAACTAAAGCTGCCATATTTGCGGATTCTACGGAATCCGCATTTTTGATTTATAATATTATAATATTTTCCTGACGGTCTGATCCTTTGTCACTTGATGATGATCAATCGGATATTTGCAATCCGCTTCGCTGCTTGCTCACAGCGGGCCCCGCTTCACCGAGGTTAAATATCACTTTTTATTTGGATACTGCCATAACTTTCTCGCCAATATTTACAGTATGGGGATCCGCTAACTGAAAGCTGCTGAATTCATCCTGATTAGTTACGATCATTGGAATTACCGTATCAAATCCTGATTCCTGTATTTTTTCAATTTCAAAGCGGATCATTAATTCTCCTGCTTTTACTTTCTGCCCCACTTTTACATTTGCAGAAAAGTATTTTCCCTTTAATTCCACTGTATCAATACCAATATGAAGCAGAATTTCCTGGCCCATTTCAGTTGTCAGAGCTATGGCATGCAAGGTATCAAACAACATGGCAACAGTACCGTCTACCGGTGCATATAATTCCCCCTTAGAAGGTTTAATTGCAACACCTCTTCCTAATATTTCTTCCGCAAAGGTTGGATCCTTTACATCTTTAATGGATATCAGTTCTCCTTCCGCATAAGCAGTTATTATTTCCTGTGCCGGAATTTCCCTCGTTTTTTTAATAAGATTATTTAATAGTCCCATCTTTTCTCCAATCCAATAAATTTTCATCGGCTACAGCATTCTATAGGATGTTATAGCCGATGTACCATGAAATTCTTCTATTGACCGACCAGGGCGTGCCGCACTAGTTATACTCCAGACCAATCCGTACAAATTGTTCTTCAGGAGCTTCTACCTGATCCATTGCTTTTTTTAGCTTTCTGCACATTTCCTCCATGATTTTTAAATCTTCCAGCGGATTCTTCTGTTCAGGATCTGCTTCTAAATCAAATAATAAATCACCAAATTGCATTGGATCAATATAAACCTGTTCCTCGTATTTCATGCAGGGGATTCCGTTTGTAAAACGTCCTCCGCTTATGAAAGAACCGCCTTCCAGAATCTCTCTTTTATAAAATCCTCTCATATTTGCAGGCATTAAGGTCCAGCTCACCAAAGGTTTATTTTCCTTTTCCGGCGATTTCATTAACATGTATTTTCCATCGTAAATATTAATATGACCACCGTATATGCCAAAAAGTATGTTTTCATGGATTTTTTTATTACCATTTACAATTGGCGTCAGCGGCTTGCCATCCATTTCATAGCCGTTTAAATCTACCTTAAAACATTCCAACAGTGTCGGAGCAATATCAATGGTCTGAGCTAATTCACTTCTCCTGCCCTTTTCTTTTTCATACCTGGGATCATGCATATAGAAAGGAATGTGAATAATTTCCTCATACATAGGCATATAATTTTTACCCATGAAACCTCTTTCCCCCAACAGAAACCCATGATCTGTATTTACAATAAGCATCGTATCCTCCCACATTCTATTTTCATCCATAAAATCCAGGATACGTCCCAGGTGATGATCACACATGGTAATAAGGGCAGCATATTCTTTTTTCAGATCACCTAATTTATCCTTCGTCTCACTATTACCTGTAAGTTTATAAGGCGGCCAGTTAAATGCATTTTCCAAGGTTCCGCACTGATACAGGCTGCGATACTTTTCCGGCACATAAAAAGGTTCATGGGGATCAAAACACTCAATCTGCAAAAACCAATTTTCTTCTGTTTTATAACGATCAAGAAACTCAAGTCCTGCATTTATGGTCTTTACACTTGGCATCTCTTCTTCACAGGTAATCCTGCTTCGGTTTGCATAGTGCTGTACAGCCGAAATTCCCTGTTTGTTCAGGGGATTTTTATTGAATTCCGGGTTTGAACAAATCTGCGGCACCCAACGGTCTCCTTCCTGCCCCCGAAAACCTTCCCACGTATCATACCTGTTGTGATAGGTTGCGCCTCCGTCTTCAAAATAATGGGAATGATCCGTTACCAGATGGGTATAGATTCCTGCACGTTTCAATTCTTCCATAATCGAACAGTCAAAAGGTTCTAAAGGTCCCCAGCCCCTGTGCAGAAAATTATACCTTCCTGTATGCAATTCCCTCCTTGCCGGCATACAGGGCATACTTCCGCCATAGAAATTATCAAATACCACACATTTTTCTTCTAAACGCTTGAAATTAGGTGTGATTGTCCAATCCGATCCATAAGTGGATAAAAACCTTTTGCTAAGGGTATCAAACATTACCATAATTGCTCTCATTTTTTCTGAACCTCTTGCTTTCTGGATAATTCCCCAAAAATAATTGTATAAATTTTTTATTGGTAATGCCTTGCCTTACCAACAATCAATGTCAATGCAAACGCTGCAGCCGCACCCGCAAAATAACTGATCATGTAATACAGATATTTACCATCTGCAACAAGCGGTATTGCAGACATCCCTGCCATGCCCATGGAGTTAAATGCCACATCAAATGTTCTGATAAAAAAGCCTCCGACTCCCGCACCGATAGAACCGGTAATAAAGCCAAATCCAGACGGCAGGCACACTCCGTAGATAACCGGTTCTCCAACACAAAGAAAACTGGTTGGAATAGCACCCTTACAGGCATCTTTTACCGCTTTTTGTTTTGTCATAATAAAGATGGCACATGATGCGCCTACCATTCCTGCATTACTCATAACCTGAACCGCAAGAAGCGGTGCATATCCCGTACTGTTAATCATTTCCATGTGTATGGCTGTCAATCCCTGATGAAGCCCGGTTGATATTAACAGAGGAGCTAATGCAGATAATACAAATCCGCCCACCGGGCCTGTGGTATTAAGCAGCCACATAAGTCCCTGTACAATAGACGATGATAATACACCGCATACAGGCATAAATATTGTAACCATAAGCGCAGTTGTTATTAAAACAGTAAGTACCGGTGTGAAGATTACATCCACTGCATTTGGCACTGCTTTTTTAACGGCTCTTTGAATATATGACATTACAAAAACACCAAGGATTACGCCAATCAATCCGCCTTGTCCAGGCACCGCACCTACACCGGTCAGAGTACTTTGTAACGTAATGCTTCCCAAAACCGCCCCCAATACAGGTTCGAGCTTAAACTGTTTTGCCGAGGTATACCCTACATAAACTGCAAGGAAACCAAATATGGCTGTATAAATCACTCCAATAATATTACTCAGACCCAGTAAATGGTAATTCTGCAGCCATACCTGAGCTGCCGTCAAATCACCCACTGCTTCTATGCCGGCTTCAACAGCTCTCACTACGGCATAATTTTTCAGAACGTTATTTAATCCTTGTAAAACACCACCGGCAATCATTGCCGGTAATATTGGTACAAAAATATCTGAAAAAACTCTGAAAATATTAATTTTTCTCTTTTTCACACTTGAAACATTTTTATCGTCAGAACTGTCAGCCATTTCCGGATCTTCAGCTACATTCAGCCTTTTCTGTATCATATCCGCAATTTTATTACAGGCGCCCGGACCTACGACGATTTGGACCGCATCATTAACTATAACGGATAAAACCCCTTCGATTTTTTTCATATCCTCAATGTTAACTGCATCCATATTCTTATATGTAACTCTTACCCTTGTTGCACAATTTGTTACAGTAAGGAAATTATCCCCTCCCCCAGAGCAGGCAATAATTTGTTCTGACATTTTCTCATAATTTTTGCTCATTTTTTCTTCTCCTTCTTTTTATCGTATTAATTTCCCGGGAATACAGCTGTTAACTTTATCATACACCTTCCGAACATTTTGGTCAATATATTTTTGGTCATTTGTTCAATAGACTTTATACACCTTTTTTGCTATGATATAGATGAAGGAGATATAACCATGAATATATTAGAAAAAATAAAGGATAATATGTCAAACTTTACTGTCGGTGAAAGACTTGTTGCTGAATATGCAATCCAATTCCCGGTGGATGTTGTGCGGTATTCAGCCGAAGCACTGGCAGAACATTGCAATACATCCCGCAGCAATGTTGTAAGGTTATGCAAGAAGCTTGGGTATACTGGCTTTTCAGAATTTAAATACGAAATGAACCGATACATGAATACTCCTCATGCAGTAACAAAAAAACACCTTACCCAAGAAGAGGGAGATTCGCTCTCTGCTTTCAGAAAATATCTTAACTGTTTCAGCCAATTAGAGACATTATACAATTCTTCTCAGTTAAAACTAATTGCAGAAATCATCCTCAGATCAAATAAAATTATAATATTAGGGCATTATCATTCTTTCTTTTCCGCACAACAGCTGGAATTTCGTTTAAACAGATGCCGTATTGATGCCCATGCTATTAATGATTTAAGCACTACTGAGGCTTTTGGAGAAATATTGACACAAGAGGATACAGTCATTATTTTTTCCATCAGCGGCGGAAAAATATATCATGACAGCGTTTGCACCTTCCGTAAAAGGGGGGTAAATATCATATTAATTACCATGACTGAAAATTCACCTATATCAAGATACACGGATATGAAAGTTATTCTTCCCTGTATCACAAGGCTGTATGACGAATCAGTATTGGATGATGCACCTACTTTTTACCTTTTTATTGAATTGCTCATAGAAGAAATAAATCATCAGATATTGGCTAAATGTGATGTTTCCGATAATAGTTAAGCTTTAAATGACGTCAGGAATACAGTCTCAGAAAAAGATGTACAGCCGGGATTACTACAAGATGACTTTTTGTTTTTATTTTCCAGAATATGTCTGAAAACTGCTTGTTCCGGGATGTGCGTTACACTTTGTGAGAAATTTGTTCCAGATGAAGGCTGCGTAGTGGGCTGCGCCGGCCTTCCGAAACTCCCTTCAATAAATGCACAAAAAAAGAGGAAGGATTCCCCCATGCGGGAGAATCCTTCCTCTTTTTACAGCTATGGCTTTTAAAGAATATAGAGTTTTTTAACCAAACGGATTCTCCGTCTTATAAAGCATCCCCTTAGGCTGGTTAAATCCGATTTCTTCCACCCCAAGATACTTAAATACCTCAAATATGGCCTTCCCATAATGGCCGAAAGCAACCGCACCGTGGTGAGGGAAGTTCTTCTCGATCAGCACATGGCGGTAAAACCTTCCCATTTCCGGAATTGCAAACACACCGATGGACCCAAAGGAACGGGTTGCAACGGGAAGCACCTCTCCCTGGGCAACGTAAGCACGGAGTAAATTGTCCGCAGTGCTCTGCAGACGGAAAAACGTAATGTCGCCGGGAGCAATATCCCCTTCAAGGGTTCCCTGGGTAACCTCCTCAGGAAGCGCTCTGGCCATGATCATCTGGTACTTCATGGAACAGGCAGAAAGCTTTCTGGAACAGGTATTTCCGCAGTGGAAGCCCATAAAGGTATCCTGGTGGGTATAATCATGCTTGCCCTTAATATCCCCTTCATACATATCGGCAGGCACCGTATTGTTAATATCAAGCAGGGTCACGGCATCCAGACTGATGCAGGTTCCGATGAACTCACTGAGAGCTCCGTAAATGTCTACTTCACAGGAAACCGGGATGCCCATTCCTGTCAGACGGCTGTTTACGTAGCATGGAACAAATCCGAACTGGGTCTGGAATGCGGGCCAGCATTTACCTGCAATGGCTACATATTTCCGGTATCCCTTGTGAGCCTCCACCCAATCCAAAAGGGTGAGTTCATACTGGGCAAGCTTTGGAAGGATCTCCGGCTTTTGATTTCCTTCTCCCAGTTCCTTTTCCATATCTTTTACCACATCCGGAATCCTTGGATCGTCTGCATGCTTATTATAAGCTTCAAATAAATCCAGCTCAGAGTTTTCTTCGATCTCCACTCCCAGGTTATAAAGCTGCTTGATAGGAGCATTGCATGCAAGGAAATTTAAAGGGCGCGGACCAAAGCTGATGATTTTTAACTGGGAAAGCCCTACCAGGCTTCTGGCTATGGGAAGGAATTCCTCGATCATGTCGGCACATTCCTCTGCCGTTCCCACCGGATATTCCGGTATGTATGCCTTGACATTTCTCAGCTTTAAATTGTAGCTTGCATTTAACATTCCGCAGTAGGCGTCTCCACGTCCCTGAGTTAAGTTATCCCCGCTTTCCTCAGCCGCAGCGATAAACATGACCGGTCCGTCAAAATGCTTTGCAAGAAGGGTTTCTGAAATCTCCGGTCCAAAGTTTCCAAGATATACTACCAGGGCATTGCAGCCGGCTTCCCTTACATCCTCCAAGGCCTGGACCATGTGGATCTCACTTTCCACGATACAGACAGGACTTTCATAGATGTTTGCGGCATCATACTTTGCACTGTATGCCTCTACCAGCGCTTTTCTCCTGTTTACAGACAAGGATTCAGGGAAACAGTCCCTGCTCACCGCCACGATTCCTACTTTTAATTCCGGGATATTATTCATTGTATCACTCCTCCTGTTATTTTCAGGCATTTCCTTTTCAGTCATATGCCTGCTGATTTCATTGTTAAACATTTGTCAAATAGATAGATTTTCTCCTGTTACGCCGATATAAGCATGCTCCGGAAGTCCGCCCTCTTTATGTCCAATGAGCCATTTGTTCCTGGCAAACAGCAATCTGTCCTCTTCATTCAGGGCTTCTCCGGCAGGCTCTAAATCGGTGTTGGTATCCTTTGGAAGAATCACCACACAACGGAAGCCCTCTTCCTCTACATGGCAGGGCGCATAATGAAGAGTTGTGGCGTAAACTTCAATGATTGTCCCTGCTGGAACCAGGAATGCCTCCATTTTGCCTGAATCATATGTATAATCCGGGGCAATATCCTGCTGCCGCCCTAAAATCAGGACCAGATCCGTCACGGCTATATTTATCTCTGAATTCCTGTGGTATTCCACTGCGTTCAGCTTTTTATTGTGGCCGTTGCAGTAGCCTACCTGAATGGGCAGCTGGCCGTACAGCTTCTTTTCCATTTCCTTAGAAACCGCCAGTTCTTCTAATTCCTCTACGGAAGGTACATAAATCACATCTTCCGGAAGAGGTGTTTCCTTCATTTTTTCCAACAGCTCTCCTGCATCGTATCCTGTGACCACTTTTCCGTAAGTGCAAAAGCTTGGATCTGTCACTGGTTTGATTGGTAATCCCATGGTTTTTCCTCTCTTTTTTTATTCTCCGAATACAGCCAGATAATCCTTTTTAAATTTTTCAATTCCCTGGTCTGTCAGCGGGTGCTGTATCATCTGAACCAGCACCTTGTAGGGTACCGTTGCAATATCGGCCCCTGCTTTGGCGCAGTCAATCACATGGATGGGATTGCGCACACTGGCCGCAATGATCTCGGTCTCAATTCCATGAATCTGGAATATTTCCATAATGTCTTCAATGAGGTCGATCCCAGGCATGGAGATGTCATCCAAGCGTCCCAAAAACGGGGATACATAGGCTGCACCTGCTCTTGCTGCCAAAAGGGCCTGGGCCGCTGAAAATACCAGGGTAACATTAGTAGAAATTCCCTCTGCACTCAGCACCTTCACTGCCTTTAGCCCCTCTGCAGTCATTGGAATTTTCACCACCATGTTGGGATGGATGGCCGCTATCTCCCGGCCTTCCTTTATCATGCCCTTTGCATCCACTGTAGTGGCCTTCACCTCTCCGCTGATAGGACCGTCAACAATGGAGGCGATTTCCCCGATCACCTGCTTAAAATCGCGGCCTTCCTTTGCAATCAGGGACGGGTTGGTGGTAACCCCGCAGATAATTCCCATTTCATTGGCCATTCTGATTTCTTCCACATTTGCCGTATCAATAAAAAAACGCATTGATTCATCCTCCTGTTTTTCTTTTTGTACGATTTATAACGCTGCGAGCCTTTTATAGCTGTCCTTCAGATCCTCATAAAGCTGCTTGTATAGCTGATGGTATTTTTTATAAAGGCCGGCCTGTCTTTCTTCTGGACCTGTGGACTTATCCTCAGAGATCAGGGCATCACAGGCTGCTTCCACGCTCTCATAAATCCCGCATCCTACTCCGGCCAAAATGGCAGCTCCCAGGGCAGGTCCTTCTGTCTGGGCAACGGTTTTTACATGGCAGTCATACATATCAGCCAGCATCTGACGCCACACCGGACTTTTTCCACCGCCGCCGCATGCCATCATCTCTCCCACGCTGATTCCCATTTCCTTGAGAATGTCATTGCAGTCACTGAGAGAATAAGATACTCCTTCCATGACAGCCCGAAGCATATGCTTTCTTGTATGTATGGCGGAAAGTCCAAAAAATACTGCCCGGCAGTCCGGGTCCAGATGAGGGGTCCGCTCCCCCATTAAATAGGGAAGGTAAATGAGCTTATCGCTTCCTGCCTCTACCTGGGCCACATCCCTGTTAATGAGATCGTAAACATCAATCCCCTGGCTTTGGGCCTCTTCCACATAATCCTGACAGAAATTGTCCTTAAACCATTTTAGGGAAAGACCTGCCCCCTGGGTCACTCCCATCACATGCCATGCCCCCGGAACGGCGCAGCAGCAGGTATGGACTCTTCCCTTGGGATCAATGGTGACCTGGCCGCTGTGGGCAAACACGACTCCTGAAGTACCTATGGTGGTAAAGGCCGTTCCATCCTTTACAACACCTGTCCCTACCGCGGCTGCCGCATTGTCTCCGGCTCCTCCTACGACTTTTGTTTCCACAGAAAGTCCGGTTTTCTCCGCGATCTCCGGAAGAAGGGTCCCCGTCACCTCACAGGATTCAAATACTTTGCCCAAAAGCTCCTGATCAATATCCAGCTTATCCAGGACTTCTTTTGACCAGCACCTTCCCGGCACATCCAAAAGCTGCATTCCGCTGGCGTCGGAAACCTCGGTTGCATAAACTCCCGTCAATACGTGACGGATGTAATCCTTTGGAAGGAGGATATGCCTGCACCTTCCGTAATTCTCAGGCTCATTTTTTCTCACCCATAAAATCTTGGCCGCCGTCCAGCCGGTAAGAGGCGGATTGGCTGTGATCTCAATCCAGCGCTCTTTTGGCATGATCTCAAGCATGTCTTCCACTTCGGCTCCAGTCCTCTGGTCACACCAGATGATGGAAGGGCGTATGACCTCATTTTTTTCATCAAGCATTACAAGCCCGTGCATCTGGCCTGAGATTCCGATTCCCTTCACATCCTCTTTTAAAACGCCTGACTCTGCCACCACCTGGGAAAGGGTAGCAAGAACCGCCTCCTTCCAGTCTTCCGGCTTCTGCTCCGCCCAGCCGTTCCTGGGCTGGTAAAGGGGATATTCCCTGGACGCGGAAGCAACCACAGAACCCTTTTCATCAAACAGAACAGTCTTTGTCGCCGATGTCCCCACGTCAATTCCAATCAGATAATTCATCCTGATACCTCCTCAAAAGATCTCTTAATCTGATTATAATATACCTGCATGAAAAAAGCGTGCTTTTATTTGTCCAACTGATAGCACTTTCTTGCACAATAAACCCAAAAGCCAGATCCTCCTTAACCTGCTGCAGGTCATCTGATCTCATAGACATCCACCCATGTACAGGTTATAATAAATAAAAAAGAGGCTGTCAATCCGACAGCCCCCGTACATTGAGGAGGTTTATATGGATTTAAGAGAAAAAATGAGAAGCGGAAAACTTTACAACTGCGTTGACGAGTCCCTGATGGCAGAACAAACCGCCTGCCTGGAAACCCTTTACGACTTCAATCAAACCCGTCCTTCCGAGAGCCGGAAGCGGCAGGATATCCTGAAAAAGCTCTTTGCCGAAATCGGAGCAAACTGTTACATAGAGCCTCCCCTCCACGCCAACTGGGGCAAGCACGTCCATATGGGGAATGACGTTTATGCAAACTTTAACTTAACCCTTGTGGATGACGCCGATATCCACATCGGAAACAACGTCATGTTCGGCCCGAACGTTGTGGTGGACACTGCCGCCCATCCCATCCGCCCCGATATCCGCAAGAAGCAGATCCAGTTTAACGTCCCCGTTACCATCGAAGACAATGTATGGATCGGGGCCGGGGCCATCATCCTTCCCGGCGTACTCATCGGTGAAAACAGCGTGATCGGAGCCGGAAGCGTAGTGACAAAAGATATTCCCGCCAATGCAGTAGCCTATGGAAGCCCCTGCAGAGTCATAAGAGAAATCGGACAGCGGGATATGAAGTACTATTTCAGGGACTGGGAAATCGATTTAGATGAATAATCTCATGCCTCTGCCTTTCTGCTTTCAAAATAAACGAACTTATCAATGGCATCTAAAATATCTTTAAAATCTTCCCGGGGAGCCAGATCAATGTATTTCTTCAACAGCTCCCCTTCCTGCTTTTTATAAGGCCCGTAAAAAATATCATACAGGTTATGGCCCCGCATATAAATCTTAAATTCCTCCATATAAGCCTTTAAATCCTCCATTGATTCCATATCCTTACCTACTGTCTCCACAAACTGTCTCCCGCTCTTTAACCGGAAAAGATACTCCTTCCATTTCTCAAACAGAGTCCGGTAAAAGGCTTCTTCACTTTCCACCACTCCAAGCTCAGCCATGACTTTGGGATTTAAAAAATAATTCTCAAAAGAATAGTATTTTAAAATAAGCACATTCCTTCTGGTGACCTTTGGCAGCTTATCGATGTCCTCTAAACTGCGCTCGTCATAATACCGGCAAAGCTGGCCCGCCAGTTCCTCAGGATTCTTTCCATCCCCATCCCGGATCATCAGGAACTGGTCTCTTAAATACACCTGATTCATGTATTTTAAATTGGCATAGGTCTTTATATTGGTACAGCTGTTGGTTGTGATGATGGAAATTCTGGACAAATTTCCTTCTTTATCATGGATTTCCGAATAATATTTTTCCAGCAAAAGGGGCAGACGGCTCTTATCCTGCTTGCCCTCCACAATGAACACAAAGCTGACTCCTAAAAAATCGTTGGCGCCATAGCCTAAATCATCTAAAATGGCATCAATATCGGTTCTGTCCCTGACAACGGAATAGCCGTCTCTATCCAGCACCACCTGTCTGATCTGGCGGCTGGTGAAGTTAAACAGCATTCCGGGGGAATGGGTGGTAAAAATCACCTGATTCTTCTTGGATAACCGGTAAAGGATTTCGCTGGATATTTTCTGAAGCTGGGGATGAAGGAAAATCTCAGGGTCCTCTACGATAACAACGCTGGGAATCCGCTTTTCATCCTCTGTGTAGGTCTCCAAAAGAGACAGCATGTAAAGGCTTTTCATGCCATTGCTCAAATTATTGATGGGGCTTAACTTCCCTCTCTCCGCATGATAAGTCTCTGCCGCGACTTTAAACATCTCCCGGGGATTGCAGTTTAAGGAAAAGCGGATTTCCTCATAACCGCCGTTTTTTCTGTAGTTTTCATTGACCTTTTCAGCAAAATCATTTAAGTTCAGCTGGTACATCTTATATTCCAGGAGCTTTGCAGTCTCATAAATCTGCAGGTCCTCCGGCTTCTTCTGGTTGATCAGCCCAATACATTTAAAGCACTGGTTGCATTCCCTTGCACCGTCAAACATACAAACATGGGTCCTCAGTTTCACCAACTGTTCATCCTCCTGAAAAAGCAGAAGATCGTTTTGAAACTGGTCTAAATCCCGTTCCGAGTCAATGTAATAAAGCCTGGGAAAAATATCCCTGATATACCGGTTATTCTTCCTGTACCCATCCTTAAACCGAACAACCCCATTCCAGTTTACCTGATAGGTAAAAGACAGGCTTCCGTTACGATAAGAAGGCAGTTTTGATTCAAAATCATGTAGCCATGCCTCAAACCTCTTATACTGGCTTACCACCCCGCCTCTGTGAAAAGAGGCCAGATCCTCCGGCGTAATGGCCAGGGTCATGGTAATCTCTATATTCTGCTTTTTTTCGTTAAAATCTTCTTCTGTAATCTCATAGGCTCCTGCTGCTGCCCGTATGGCATCCAGGATCCCTGTCTTTCCTGTATTGTTCTTTCCCACCAGTATCAGGGCATTTTCTACGCTTTGAATTTCCATATCCCGTATGGATTTAAAATTTTTAATATGTACCGACGTTATTTGCATAGGCCTCTCCTTTATAAAACCAAGTATAAAAGGCAGAAAGGAAAATTTCAAGTTCTGCCGAAAAAAAAATCACACTGTCCTTTCCCCTGTGTCATAGTATAGATTATATTATTTTCACAGGAGTGGTTCCTATGTTTGATCCTTATCTGGTGCTTACACCTCTGCACTATATCTATCTCATTGGCGTCATTGTGATCCTTGCCGTCATGGTTCTCCGAAAGGATACGCCCCTGGTCTGCCTCCTTTTTCTCTTCCTTCTTGGCTTTGTAGGCCTTAGGTCCCTGGCGGGAGGCATTATGACCGTGTTCAACGCCATCTTGTATGCTTCCAAAGAGTTTATGGAGATTATTGCCACCATTGCCCTTGTCACGGCACTGTCCAAATGCTTAAAGGACTTAGGAAGCGATTATCTGATGATGATACCCATGTCAAAGGTCATGAAATCTCCTTCCCTTACCTGGTGGATCCTGGGCGGTACCATGCTGGTATTTTCCCTCTTTCTCTGGCCTTCCCCATCCGTAGCTTTGGTCGGGGCCATCATGCTTCCTTTTGCAGTCAAAGCCGGTCTGGATCCCCTGGCAGCCGCCATGTCCATGAACTTATTCGGTCATGGAATCGCTTTAAGCTACGACTTTGTCATCCAGGGCGCACCGGCCATTTCCGCAGGAGCAGCCTCCATTTCAACCTCCGACATCCTGACAAAGGGACGGCCTTTGTTTCTGGTAATGGGCATTGTTACCGTTGTTTCCGCATATCTGTTAAACAGGAGCGGGATCTCTGCCTGCTGTCAGGAAGTCCATATTCAGAATACCGAAGAACGTCCTGATACCGGAACCGCCGCCATCATAATGGCGATCCTGACCCCCCTGTTTTTCTTGGCCGACATCCTTCTTATGCTGGCTTTTGACCTAAAGGGAGGGGAGGCCACAAGCATGGTTTCCGGCACAGCCGTCCTGGTCATGGGTATTGGAGCAGTTTTAGGCTTTGGAAGGCATTCTCTGGAAAAAGTAACCTCCTATGTTACCGAAGGCTTTCTCTTTGCCATACGGATCTTTGCTCCCGTCATCATCATCGGAGCCTTTTTCTTTTTAGGAGGAGAGGGAATTTCCACCATCATGGGAGATCAGTTTCAAAGAGGGATTATGAATGACTGGGCAATCTGGCTGGCTCATAATGTGCCTCTTAACAAATATATGGCTGCATTTTTCCAGCTGGTTATCGGCGGCTTAACGGGACTGGATGGTTCAGGCTTTTCCGGCCTTCCTCTCACCGGCGCATTGGCAAACACCTTTGGCACGGCAGTGGGGGCCTCTGTCCCGGTTCTGGCTTCCCTGGGCCAGATCGCCGCGATTTTTGTAGGAGGCGGCACCATTGTTCCCTGGGGACTTATACCCGTTGCAGCCATTTGCAGCGTAAATCCCTTAGAGCTTGCCAGAAAAAATCTTCCTCCGGTCATGATCGGTTTTCTTGCTACTTTTATCGCCGCTTGTTTTCTTCTATAGATGGTCCAGCTTTAAGGAGGGATTTCCATGTGCGGAATTGCTGGTTTTTACAATCCGAATCACGATTACCTGAAAGATAAATCCCATTACGTGAATATTCTGGAGCAAATGTCAGAAATCCAGAGACACCGGGGACCTGACGATTCAGGAACCTGGCTCTTTAAACAGGGAGGTCTGTCCCACGCCCGTTTATCCATCATCGACTTAACCACCGGCCGCCAGCCCATAACAAAGACTGAGGCAGGCAAAACCTTTGGAATTGTATACAACGGAGAGATTTACAATACAAACGAGCTTCGCCGGGACTTAATAACCCGGGGCCATTTCTTTTCCACCACCTCTGACACAGAGGTGATTTTGACCGGATATATGGAATACGGGCCTGATTTTGTAAAGCAGCTAAACGGCATCTTCGCCTTTGCAATCATGGACCCATTCCGGGAACACTTATGTCTCTGCCGGGACCGTTCCGGCGTAAAGCCTCTCTTTTACACCATACGGAATGAAGAAATCATCTTTGCGTCTGAGCTGAAAGGAATTTTTGCATATCCAGGCATACGGCCGGTTTTAGACCGGAAAGGCTTAAACGAGATTTTCTCCTTAGGGCCGGCCCATACTTCCGGATGCGGGGTCTTTAAAGGAATCGATGAAGTGCTCCCGGGCCACATGCTGCTCTGTTCCGGAGAGGGTTTCCGCTTAAAATGCTACTGGAAGCTGGAGAGCAAACCTCATGAGGACAGCTATGAAGAAACCATTGAAAAGACCTCCTTTCTGGTCCAGGACTCTATCCGCCGCCAAATGGTTTCCGATGTTCCCATCTGCACCTTTTTGTCAGGAGGCGTGGATTCCAGCCTGGTTTCGGCAGTTTGTGCCGCAGAGCTTAAAAAGCAGGGCAAAAGGCTTACCACCTTTTCCTTTGATTTTGTAAACAATGACAAATACTTTAAAGCCAGCACCTTTCAGCCCTCCCTTGACCGTCCCTTTGTGGATCAGATGGTAAAATTTTTAGACTCCGACCATCATTATCTGGAATGTGACAACGTAACCCAGGCCGACCGGCTTTATGACTCCGTCCTGGCCCATGATCTGCCTGCCATGGGAGACATTGACTCTTCCTTACTCCACTTCTGCTCCCTGGTCAAAGGGTATAATAAGGTGACCTTGACCGGAGAGTGTGCAGATGAAATATTCGGAGGATACCCCTGGTTTCATAAGGAGGAGTGCTTTAAGGCCCATACCTTCCCCTGGACCATGGATTTGGGAACACGGAAGGCCGTCTTAAAGGATGACTTCCTGGACTATCTTAAAATGGATGAATATGTGCTGGAAACTTATGAAAAGTCCGTAGCGGAAACGCCTGTGCTTCCCGGGGATAATCCCAAAGAGGCAAGAAGAAGAGAAATCTCCTATTTAAATCTCCGCTGGTTTATGCAGACCCTGCTGAACCGCATGGACCGTGACAGCATGTATTCCGGCCTTGAGGCCAGAGTTCCCTTTGCAGACCACCGGATCATCGAATACGTGTGGAATGTTCCCTGGGACATAAAAACAAGGGATGGGGTCGTTAAAAGTCTCCTTCGCCAGGCTGGAAAAGGGCTTCTGCCTGATGAAATCCTGTTCCGCAGGAAATCCCCATATCCCAAAACTTATGACACAAATTACGAAGCCCTTTTAATCAAGCGGGTAAGAGAAATGATGGCAGGCGGTTCCGCTCCTGCCATGGAGTTTCTGGATGCAAAGAAGCTGGAAAAACTCTTGACCAGCCCTTCTGATTACGGAAAGCCCTGGTACGGTCAGCTCATGGCAGGCCCACAGATGCTTGCTTATATCCTTCAGATCAATTACTGGCTTGAAAAATACCAGATCTCGGTGGAATAAAAGAAAGATGATAAGAGGTGCAAAGGTCCCGGTAAGGACCTGTGCACCTCTTTATTAACTGTTTATTCAATCTCTTCTAAGATTCTTCCCATGTCCGATGTGTCACCGATGAGTATGGCGCCCACCAGCTTGCCGGACTCATAGTAATATGCCTTAAGAGTCTGCCTCTCCTCATCCGCTTCCCTGCGTACCTCATAGGTTTTTCCCGGATCTTTTCCTGCATCCCCAACTGCAAACAGGGAAGTATCCATGCCATTAAATGTGAGGGCGGCTGTTACGGTTTTATAGGAAATCTTCTCTCCGGCTGCATTGGCTCCTGCTGCCTTTCCCATCTCCACGGCCTGGGGCCAGATGGCATAATTGATTCCCTCATATTCCGCACAATCACCGCATGCATAAATACCGGGTACTGTGGTTTCCATGTGTTTATTTACCATCACGGCCCGTCCTGATTTTGCCCCTGCATCTTCTGCCAGGGATACATTGGCCCGGACTCCGGCGGATATGACCACTAAATCTGCCGGCAGGACCGTGCCGTCTTCCAGGCGGACGCCTGTCACCCTGTCTTCCCCTTCGATCTCCCGGGTAGCTGCCTGGAATTTCACATCAATCCCTTTCTCCAGGATGATGGTCTTTAAAAACTCTCCGGCTTCCTCATCAAGCTGCCGCTTCATAAGATAAGTTCCCTGCTCCAGCACCGTCACGGAAAGTCCCGCCTTTTTCAGTTCCCATGCCGCCTCTAATCCCAGCACACCGCCGCCGATGACCACGGCCTGCTTTGATTTTGAAAGAAGGGAATTGATTTTTTCAATATCAGAAAGGCGGCGTATGGCAACCACTTCCTCCTTTTCATTTCCTGAAATAGGAGGAATGAAGCATTCCGATCCCAGGGCATAAATGCATTTGTCATATTTAAGCCGGATTCCATCGTCAAAGGTGACCTCTTTTTCCCTGATGTCGATTTTCTCCGCCTGTTTCCCCGTAAGGTTTAATATATTCCGTTCTTCATACCAGGCCGGGTCATGAAGAAGCAGTTCTTCCCTCTCATCCTTGCCCATCACGGACTTTGTCAGCATTGGCCTGGAATAAGGCAGACAATCTTCCTTTGTCACCATAACAATGGAACAGGTGGAATTTCTCTCACGGATCGCCTCCGCCGCACTGACACCTGCCGCCCCGTTGCCCAGTATAAGATATAATTCCTCCGTATCTTTATGATAATTCCTTTCTTCTTCCTCATAAGGAACAAAATTTTCTAAACCCACTCCGCAGACCGGACAGACCTCATTTCCTTCTTCAAACACAGCTCCGCACACCAGACATTTTACCATTTTCCTCTTGCTTTTTTCCATGTAAAAGTACTCCCTTCTTACGTCTCTTATGTAAGTATAAGCTTTATTTCTGATTCTATCATAACATAGTTCTTTACGATTTCAAGCTCCTTTCTGTTAATAATTCGTAAGCATAGAAAGAAAACCTTAAAGCCAAAAACAGGCTATTTTATGGTAAACTATCCACGTAAGAAAATTCTATCCTGCCCAGTTTCATAGGGCGAACGCCCGTGAGCGAGTGAGTCCAGCGGATTCACTCGCTGCACTTCGGACTAAAGAGAGGAATTATCATGAAAAAGTACACCATTGGAGAAGTTTCCAGCCGCTTGGGCCTAAGCCGGGATACCCTTCGCTTTTATGAAAAAAAGGGGATCATACAACCGGAAAAGCAAAAAAACGGCTATCGAACCTATACATACGAAGATATTAAAAAGCTTTCAAGCATCATGTTTTACCGGAGACTGAACTTCAGCATTGAGGATATCGGCCGGATCCTGTATAAAAGCTCTTTCCCTTCCTACTGTTCCATGATCCAGGAAAAAATTACGGAGGAAAAACAACAGGTGGAAAGGCACCGGCAGTCCCTCATCCATCTGAAGCATTTACAGAAACATTATAAAAACGTGGAACAATGCCTAAACCGCTATGATTTACGGCCCATGCCCCCCTATTACCAGATGCCGGATAACCGTTTTATCAATCAAAGGGGCCTCTCCGACTTATGTTATATCTGCCAGGAATACCAGATCAATGACCATTGCGCGGACCAGGTAAACGAATTCTTCATGATCGCTGAAGATACCGTATCCATCATGAAAATGAAGCAGGCATTAAACGGTTATCCTTTATTGAAGCAGGAACGCTGCGTTTATACCGTGATCGCCTCAGACAGCCCGGTGCTGGAGTCACAGGCAGTTTGGGAAGCAGCAGACTGGGCAAGGAAAAACAAATATTCCCCTGTGGGCACCGCCTACAGCGGGCACTTATTAAGCTGTGCCTTTAAGGATAACACAAAGGAACACCAGGAAATAAAAGCAGATACATCCATCAATTACATTGAAGTGTATCTGCCGCTTCAGGTATAAAGCAGGCTTCCTCGCCTGCCTTTAAACACCGCCTTTATTAACCATTTCGCTTTTCTCCTTTGAAGCAGGCTTAAACGCCGTACTGTAAAGGTATGGAACCAGGACCATGGAAACATTTCTGTGCTTCCTGAGCCTCTGCATAATGAAATAAGTAGTCTGGTTATGGAGTATATTTGCAAACCAGCTCTCTTCCATAAAGCGGGACATAACGACCGTGATCATATCCCCCGGTGGCAGATCAGCTTCCTTTTTGCTGATGTACTCTTCCACAGGCTCAATAAGCTCCCGGTAAGGGGACATGATGACCTCAAGGGGTATATCAATGCCTGTTTCCTTCCATTTTTTCTGAAGCTGTTCACACTGCCTCTCATCTGTAGCCACGTGAAGGGCAACCACGTTGGAAGTGATCAGATTTGCATAATTCAGAGCTTTCAGCACAGAACGGTTGATTCCGCCGGCCAGGACAATACAGAGATTGGTGTCATGGCTGGTGCTTTTGTGATAATGGGACATAAAGTCGTTGACTGCCAGCTGCCGGCCCACAAACTGATAATGGACGTCAATGCGGTGCATAATAAAAACGATCACAGGTATAATAATTGCCAGAGCCCAGGAGCCCTGGGCAAACCTGGTTACAAATACAATCACCGTTCCGGTACCGGTCATAAGAGCGCCCAGGCCGTTTATGAACATTTTATACCAATAACCTTTTCCCTTCACCCGGATCCATCTGATCACCATCCCGCTCTGGGACAAGGTAAAGGACAGGAATACTCCGATGGCATAAAGAGGGATCAGATAATGGGTTTCCGCCTTAAAAACCACCAGCAGAAATGCCGCCACAAAAAAAATGAACAAAATCCCATTGGAAAAGCTAAGCCTTGTCCCTCTGTGCATGAACTGGCGGGGCACGAATCCATCAGCAGCCAGGATGGCCAACAGCGTAGGCAGACCATTATATGCAGTATTTGCCGCCAGCAATAAAATAAGGGAGGTGGCAAACTGCAGAATATAAAACATCGGCCCAGGCCCGAATATGGCCATGCCCATCTGGGAAATCACGGTTTTCCCCTCTAAGGGAATGATTCCCAAGGAAGTGACCAGAAGCACTGCTCCGCCAAAAATGGCCACAATGATCCCTACCAGAATAAACAGTACATGCTTGGCGTTTTTCTGTGACGGTTCACGAAAGCTTGGGACCGCATTGCTCACTACCTCCACTCCCGTTAACGCCGAACAACCGGAAGAAAACGCTCTGAGAAGAAGAAACAGGGAAACAGTCCCTGCGCCGCCTGAAACAGTCTGTAAATTATCCGGATAATGGACCGGCGGCAAGTTCCCGGTTATAAGCTTTGCAAAACCGGTTACAATAAGAGCCAGCATGATGACGATAAATGCGTAAGTGGGTATCCCAAAAAGCTTGGATGATTCTCTCATTCCCCTGAGGTTCAGAAGGGTAACGATACATAGGAAAAGCAGGGCGAACAGCAGCCGGTAATCTGCAAATTCCGGAAAAGCGGATATGAGAGCTGCCGTTGCCGCCGATAAGCTGACTGCTACTGTCATCACATAACCAATGATCAGGGAAGATGCGGCTACCATTGACGCGCCTCTTCCGATGTTTTCAGCAGATACGATATATGCACCGCCGCCGTTGGGGTAATTTGCAATGATCTGTGAATAGGAAAATGCCAAAACTAAAAACAGCAGTATAATGGGCGAGGTGACGTACCCAAGATAATGAACCGCTGACAGTCCCAGGACAGGAACCAGAACCAGCAGCATTTCCTCAATTGCATAAGCCACTGAGGAAACCGCATCACTTGCCATAATAGGCACTCCCCAAAAGGGTCCCAGCTTTTCCCCTTCCAGTTCAATGCTTTTCAGCGTATTTCCCAGCAATATATTTTTTATCTTTCTCTTTGAACCCATATCCAATATCCTCTCTGACATATAATCTTTCTTAATTTTTAGTATTGCCAATTGTCTGAATATCAATAAAAATATACCTGATGAATCATAGGCTTAAATTTCTTGAATGTCAAGTGGAGATACTCTCATCCGGCCGTTAAAAAGTGTTACAATTTCAGGAGCACAAAGAAAAAGCATCCCTTCTGCAAATGCCTGTCTGCAGAAAGGATGCCCATTTATTCTGTATATTCTGTTTTTTATGGATTATTTCTGTGAGTAATAGGCAGGGCACAGGAATGCCCGCTCACTGGAAATATTTCACACCGGATTCAAAAATCTTCATATCCTGCTCTCCGTAAATGTTCATGGCAACCGCCTCACCCTGGCGTTCGGAATGTGCCATCTTGCCCAGGACCCGCCCATCCGGACTTGTAATGCCCTCAATCGCCATATAGGATCCGTTAGGGTTCCAGCTTTCATCCATGGTGGGACAGCCCTTGTCATCCACATATTGGGTGGCCACCTGGCCATTGTCAAACAGCCTCTTGATCCATTCCTCATTTGCGACAAAACGCCCTTCCCCATGAGAAGCCGGATTGCAGTAAATGCCGCCTAATTCAGCACCTGAAAGCCAAGGCGATTTATTTGTGACCACTTTCGTATAAACCATTTTGGAAATGTGACGGCCAATGGTGTTCATTGCCAGCGTGGGAGAATCCTCCCCCTGCGGCCCGATCATTCCTTCCGGCACAAGCCCCAGCTTGATCAGGGCCTGGAAGCCGTTGCAGATCCCCAGCATCAGGCCATCCCGTTCATTTAAAAGCTTCATGATCTCATCTTTAACCACCTGGTTCCGGAATACGGTGGCAAAGAACTTGGCAGAGCCGTCAGGTTCATCCCCTGCGGAAAATCCTCCGGGAAACATGACGATCTGAGCTTTTGATATTTCACTGCGGTAAGCTTCCACAGATTCTCTGATATCCTGGGCCGTCAAATTCCGAAATACCTTTGTCACCACATTGGCCCCCGCCCGTTCAAAGGCTCTTGTACTGTCATACTCACAGTTTGTACCAGGAAATACGGGGATGAATACGCTGGGCTTTGCCACCTTGTTTTTACATACGTAAATATCCTTTGTATTATAAATCCGCTCTGCAACAGTTGCCTTATCCGCTCCTGATGACGTTGGGAACACGTCTTCCAAAGGCTTTGTCCATGCCTCCAGCGCCTCATCAATGGCTATGGATGTACTGCAATATTCAAACACGCCGGAATCCGTCACTTCCCCTATGACCGTATAGGAAACCGCCAGTTCGCCGAGCTTTCCTTCCGGGACCTCACATATGATATCTCCCCAGCCGGACCGGAAGAAATCTCCCCGGTCCACGTTGTGTTCGATCTTCACGCCCAGCCGGTTTCCAAATGCCATTTTGCTGACCGCCTCACAAATTCCATGGCCTTCTACAGCATAGGCTGATAGGATCCGGCCCGCGCAAATATCCTCAAACAGCGCTCCATACCCCTTCATGACCTGGCTGTACAAAGGAAGATCGTAGGAATCCCTCTCAACCCGGAATACGGCGATCCTGCTTCCCGCCTTCTTAAATTCCGGGGTGATGACATGCTTCCTGTCAGCAACATCCACGGCAAAGGAAACAAGGGTCGGCGGAACATCCATGTCGCGGAAGGTTCCTGACATGCTGTCCTTTCCTCCGATAGAAGGAAGGCCGAATCCAATCTGGGCGCTGTAAGCCCCAAGGAGGGCGGAAAAAGGCTGGCTCCAGCGGGACGGATCTTCTGTCATCCTGCGGAAATACTCCTGGAAGGTGAAACGTATCTTTCTATAGTCACCTCCTGCTGCCACAATTTTAGCAACAGAGGACAATACTGCATAAACTGCGCCATGATAGGGGCTCCAGCTTGACAAACAGGGATCAAAGCCATAGCTCATCATGGTAACGGTATCCGTTCTCCCATGAAGCACCGGAAGCTTTGCAACCATTGCCTGAGTTTCCGTCAGCTGATATCTGCCTCCATAAGGCATGAATACGCTCCCTGCCCCTATGGAGCTGTCAAACATTTCTACAAGACCCTTCTGGGAGCACACGTTTTGATCGGAAAGCAGCCCTAACCAGGCCTCCCTCACATCGGGGATCTCCCGTCTTACAAAGGCACTTCTTTCTTTGTCAGGAACCTCCACAACAACCGAAGCCTCCTGATGGGCACCGTTGGTGTCCAAAAAACGGCGGCTGATGTTTACAATGGTCTTTCCTCTCCAGTTCATCACCAGTCTTGGCTCTTCGGTTACAACGGCCACTGCCACTGCTTCTAAGTTTTCCTCTGCCGCATAGGCCAGGAACCGGTCCCCATCCTCAGGATCAACTACCACCGCCATGCGTTCCTGGGACTCGGAAATAGCGATTTCCGTGCCGTCAAGCCCTGCGTACTTCTTTGGTACCTTGTCTAAGTCGATCCTTAAGCCGTCTGCCAGCTCTCCTATGGCGACGGACACTCCGCCGGCCCCGAAATCATTGCACTTCTTAATGATCCTGCTCACTTCTTCCCTGCGGAATAAGCGCTGGATCTTGCGTTCCGTAGGTGCATTTCCCTTCTGAACCTCTGCCCCGCACGTCTCAATGGAAGCTTCCGTATGGACCTTGGAAGAGCCGGTGGCTCCGCCGCAGCCGTCCCGTCCGGTACGGCCTCCAAGAAGAATGATCATATCTCCCGGATCCGAAGTCTCCCGGATGACATTTTTCCTTGGAGCTGCGCCTATGACTGCCCCTATTTCCATTCTCTTTGCCACATAATCCGGATGATAGATTTCCTTCACATATCCGGTGGCCAGGCCGATCTGATTTCCGTAGGAGCTGTAGCCGCTGGCCGCTCCGGTCACGATCTTTCTCTGAGGCAGCTTCCCCTTTAACGTCTCATTCAAAGGTCTTGCAGGGTTGGCCGCGCCGGTCACCCGCATCGCCTGATATACATAAGTACGGCCGGAAAGCGGGTCACGGATGGCTCCCCCAAGGCAGGTGGCCGCACCGCCGAAGGGCTCGATCTCTGTGGGATGGTTGTGGGTCTCATTTTTAAAATTCACCAGCCATTCCTCTTCTGCCCCGTCGATGAGGACAGGAACCACAATGCTGCAGGCATTGATCTCATCGGATACCTCTAAGTCCTCCACCTTTCCCTCCATACGAAGCTTTTTCATTGCCAAAAGAGCCAGATCCATAAGGCATACGAACTTTCCGCTCTTTCCCTTTAAAACCACTTCCCGGTCAGCAAGATACTGTTTGTAGGTATCCTCCATTGGCTTCCTGTAATCCCCTGGCTTAAATGCCACATCCTTTAATTCTGTCTGAAAGGTGGTATGGCGGCAGTGATCCGACCAATAGGTATCCAGAACCCTTATCTCCGTCATGGATGGGTCTCTATGCTCTTCATCCTTATAGTAGTTCTGGATATGAAGGAAATCCTGAAAGGTCATTGCCAGATTCAAGGACTCGTATAATTCCTCTAATGCCTCTTCTGCAAGCTCTTTAAAACCGTGAAAAACAATCACATCTTCCGGGGTTTCAAATACTGCTGCAAGTGTTTCCGGCTTTTTTTCGTCAGCTTCCCTGGAATCCACCGGATTAATGCAGAAGGATTTAATATCTGCCGCCTGATCTTCCGTAAGCACACCGGAAATCACATATGTGACGGCGGACTTAATCACGGGCTCCTCATCTTCCTTTAACAGCTTTACACACTGTTCTGCCGAATCGGCCCGCTGGTCAAACTGGCCCGGAAGGTATTCTACGGTAAAGACCACATCCCCTTCCTTTTTGGGGAAATCTTCCTCATATACCTCATCCAACGGGGGTTCCGAGAAAACAGAGGTAAGAGACAGCCCATAGACTTCATCAGACAGAGCCTCCATATCGTAGCGGATCAGCACCCTCACACCGGTCACCGTATTGATACCAAGATATCCTGTGATTTCCTCTCTTAATTCATTTGCCTTCACGGCATAGGCTGTTTTTTTCTCAACATACACTCTTCTTACACTCATGATTTCCTCCTCGCAAAAGCTCCCCTTGGTCCATCAGGGCAGGAACTTCCCTGTTATTCTCATGTAATCATCATACCACAGAACATATAAATTAGAAAAATTAATATATCTTATTATATTAATTAGCATAGATAATGTAATTGATCCAATGAGCAGAAAAAAATCATCTCCCCACCCCATACATGATCTGATCCCTTTTTTGCTTTCGACACCTTTCGACAGAAATCGTCATTTTTTTCTAAAAATACTTGAAAATTTGAAAAATTTACAATATAGTAATAAAAGATTCTTCAACAAAGGAGTGCTAGATTATATGGATCTTAATCAACAACTAAGGGACTTATCCCACAAATATTCATTTGAAAACGCCCGCTTAAAAACAGAGGAGCAAAGTCCCCATCTGGAGGTCTGTCTCCAGCTTAGTGAGGAGCACATTGAACGGTTTATTGAAAAGGCCGGACAGCTTAGCTCTATTGTGGAATCCTGCGCCAATATGGTCAGTATATTTGACGATTCCGCTTCAAAGGAGGTCCTTTTGCAGACTTCCCTGCGCTGTGCAGGAAGAGACAAGCTGTATATCCGCACCACACCTTCCATGGTGAAAATCCTCATAGAAACACTGTTTGATTAAGTACCGGTTCAAGAGAAGCAAGGCACCTTAAAAGGCTCCCTTGCTTCTTTTATTTTCCGCTTTTTATAAAGAAGGATATCCCTTTATTCTTCTGCTATATGAGAAGTATCATTCATTTCCAGCAGCATGAAATCCTCTGTCAAAGGACTGTAATTGACAGTCGTGATGCTGGCATTCTCCACAATAATGCTTTCTATATCCGGATCATTGCGCATCATATAAGAAATCAGATAAGCGATGGTAGCCCCGTGGGAAACGATGGCAACATCCTCTCTGCCGCCGGTGATTCTTAAAATCTCCTTTATGGCATGCGCACAGCGGCTTATGACCTGATCCTGGGTCTCTCCGCCGGGAGGGGCCACCTCATCAGGGTTTAAAGCCCATAACCTGTATTCCTTTGGATACGCTTCCATGATCTCCTCCCATGTCATGCCTTCCCATTTGCCGAACTCTACTTCAATCAGCTGAGGCATAGAATATATCTCTGCCTTTTGCCTGCTGCCGATTTTTTCAGCTGTTTCCACGGCACGGGTTAACGTACTGGAAAAAACCCTGGAAACCCGGCGGGAATCCATGCCTTTTGCCACCTGCTCCGCCTGCCTTTGTCCCGCTTCATTAAGGGGAATGTCATGACTCCCCTGGATCCTGCCTTGGATGTTCCAGTCCGTCTGTCCATGGCGTATCAGATATATTTTCATCTCATCTCTCCCAGTCTCTTATACTTCGTAATCATAATCTGCGTCTTCTTCAGCTTCAGTGATTTCAATTCCTTCCACTTCTGCCAGTGCTTCCAAGTCCATGGTTTCCGCATTTATGCTCATGGCATCCATTGCAATCTTCATGATCCCCTTTATTTCTTCCACTGTCATCTTCATCTTATTCGCCAGTTCTTCCACTGTAGCCTCCCGACCCAGTTCCCCTGCAAGAACCTTTGAAACCTGCTGGAGCACATTCACCCGGGCGGCCAGCTCTTCTCCGGTCCGGTCAGCGGACTGTTCTTCCTCCACAACCGCTTCAAGAGCTTCCCTGATCTTCTTGCCGGTGAATGTATCAAACTCCGTTCCATCCTCCATCCGGATGTACTCTTCCACAGCCATCATTAGAGCCATATTGGCTTCCTGAACAAGATCCGTCAAAAGTACGCCTCTGCCGTCATATTCCCTGGCATATTCCAGAGCAGCCTGTAAGTTTCCTTCCACAAGCCTCTTCTTAGCTTCCTTCCCGCCCTCTGCTGCTTCCTTTATAAGCGTTCTCTGCTCTTCCTTTGTACAGGGAGGGATATTTCCCATCTCTTCCAGATACATCTGGTAAAAATCATCATGCATATGTTTATTTTACTCCTTCCTTTTTATAGCCTGGTTCTGTGCCAGTTACTATACAGCACCCCAGGAAATTTGTCAAACGCCTTTACAAACCAATCAAGTCCATGATAGAATCTTCCTATATTTGCAAGGAAGTTCAATTCGCCTTTGGCTCATTGAACGGCTGATTCACGAAATCCAGGCTGCACTTCCTTTGCCTTCATTAAGTGAATTATGCCGAGGAGGAATATCATGGATATTAATTACGAACTTTATAAAGTCTTTTACCACGTTGCCGCCACCTTAAGCTTTTCGGAGGCATCCAAACAGCTTTTCATCTCCCAGTCTGCAGTCAGCCAATCCATCAAGGTGCTGGAGAAAAAGCTGAACCAGACCCTTTTTGTCCGAAGCACGAAAAAGGTCCAGCTTACTCCGGAAGGAGATATCCTCCTAAAGCACATAGAACCGGCTATTAACCTGATCCAAAAGGGAGAAAACCAGCTGCTGGAGGCCAATACCCTAAACGGCGGCCAGCTTCGCATCGGTGCCAGCGACACCATCTGCCGTTACTATCTGGTTCCATATTTAAATAAATTTCATAAAAGCTATCCCAACGTGCACATTAAGGTCACTAACCAGACCTCCATCGAATGCGCTCATCTTCTGGAAACAGGCCAGGTGGATTTTATCATTACCAATTATCCAAACTCCGGACTGTTAAGCTCCCAGAACACCCGGGTCATCAATGAATTTTCTGATGTGTTCGTGGCGAACCAGGAATATTTTCCTTTAAAGGGGCAGACCGTAAGCCTCCAGACCCTTCAGACGTATCCCATTCTGATGCTGGAGAGAAAAAGCACCACCAGCGAATTCCTTCACCACATGTTCCAGAAGGAGCAGCTTGACCTGGTCCCTGAAATCGAGTTAAGCAGCAATGATCTTCTGATCGACTTAGCCCGCATCGGCCTTGGAATCGCATTTGTCCCTGATTTTTGCATTCCTGAAAATGACAAGGACTTATTCCAGGTAAAGCTTTCTGAAAAGCTGCCCACCCGTCAGATGGTAGTTGCCTATAATGAAAACATCCCCGTTTCCCAGGCTTCCAAGCAGTTCATGGACATGCTTGGCCCCCTGTAACAGACATTCCGCTGCCGCCCCCCTTTGGGCGGCAGCTTTTATTTATGGGGGCTGCTGGCAGGGTGGACATTATATATTCATTGGGCTGCATCTTCCAGGGTCGGATACTTTGCAGCTTACTATGAGGTATCCGATTCCCGCCTTGTCCAAAAGTTCCGGACAACTTCTCCCACATTTTTTAACTGCACCTCATAATATCCTTCCCATTCCCTTGGAAACAGTCCCTGGTAGTCAGACTTTAAAAAACGTTCATCAAGCAATGCAATAATACCCTCATCACGAACCGTGCGGATCACTCTTCCTGCTGCCTGCATGACCTTGTTCATCCCCGGATACTGATAGGCGTAATCAAAGCCGTTTTGTTCTCTGGCATCAAAATATCCCTTCAGGATCTCCTGTTCCGTGCAGACCATGGGAAGGCCGGTGCCAACGATTATGGCCCCGATCAGACGTCCTTCCTTTAAATCAATTCCTTCTGAAAATACTCCTCCCATGACGCAGAGGGCCACAAAGGAATCCTTCCGTTCTTCTGAAAACTCTTTAAGAAATTCCTCCCGCTCCTGTTCGCTCATGTGGGAGGCCTGGGACATATAGGTAAACTCCTGTTTCAGCCCTTCCTTTTCTTCCAGGATGGCCTCTATTTCTCTCAAATATTGGTAAGACGGCAAAAACACCATGTAGTTCCCTTTATGGGCTGATACGATCCCTTCCATATAATCCACCACCTTCTGATACTCCCGGCGGTTTCTTCTGGTATAGCGGCTGCTGACATCAGAGGCAACCATGAGAAGCCGTTTCTCCTGGTCAAAGGGGGAATGGGCATATACCGCATATTCTTCCTGATCACCGCTTAACAGCTCCTTGTAATACCGGACCGGAAGAAGCGTGGCAGAAAAAAACACGGTACTGTTTCCCTTGTCCAGACATTCTTTTAAATTTTTTGCCGGATTAACACAAAACAGCCTGAGCATAAAGCGCCCATCAGGCAAAAGCTCTGTATAGATCCGGTAATTGTCATCCAAACGGTCGTAAATATTTATAAGATCCCGGAGATTAAAATAGAAATCCAGAACCAGGTCCCTGTCCTGGAATTCCTCGCTTGCTTCTAAAAGCTTTTCCATTTCACCGAAAAGAGTCATGATGCCGGTCATAAAAAACCGGATGTCTTCCAGTATCAGATAGCTCTCACATTCCCGCTTCATTTCCAGAAGCTCTTTGTTGCACCGATCCAGCATTCTGACAAGCTTCTGGTTCATGGGCTTTAATATCTTTTTAATAAGAAGAAAGTCCTCCTTATAAACAGCCGCACTGTACATTTCCCTGGCTCTTGGCACCAGATTATGGGCCTCATCCGTCAAAAACAGATAATCTCCGGAAATGCCTTCAGAAAAATACCGCTTCAGACGGATATTGGGATCAAATACGTAATTATAGTCGCAGATAATAGAATCCACCCAATTGCTGATATCCAGGCAGAATTCAAAGGGGCATACCTGGTATCCTGCTGCGTACCGAAGCACCACTTCTCTGGTGATCCCCGCCTCTTTGTGGATGATGTCATAGACCGCATCTCCCACCCGGTCAAAATGCCCCTTTGCATAGGGGCATGCATCAGGATTGCATTCCGGAGTCTCAAGAAAACAAAGTTTTTCCTTGGCTGTTATGGTCACTGTGTTCAGATACAGACCATGATCTCTTAAAATATCAAGGGCCTCTTCCGCCACGCCTCTTGTAATGGTTTTTGCAGTCAGATAAAACAGCTTGTCCCCAAGTCCTTCCCCAATGGCCTTTATGGCCGGATAAACGGTGGAAAGCGTCTTTCCGATCCCTGTGGGCGCCTGGATAAAAAGATTCCTCTTTCTGGCAATACTACGGTAAACGGCCACCACAAGCTCCCGCTGCCCTTTTCGGTAGGGATAGGGAAAAGAAAGCTCCTTTATGGACTCATCTCTTCTTATTTCATGGTTATATAAATATCTTGCCCATTTCATGTACTCATGAATCAATCCCTGAAACCAGGTTTCCAGCTCTTCAAAGGATTTTTCCACTAAAAAACGCCGGATTTCCTCTGTTTCAATATTGCAGTAGGTCATCTGTATGACGGCACCGTTTCGCTGATGGTCAAAACAGTAAAAATACCCATAGCACATAGCCTGGGCCAAATGTACGGGAAAGGGCTCCGACAGATAGGAGAGGTCCATATAAATGCCCTTGATCTCATCAATGGTCACCCCTTCCGGCTTCTCTATGATGCCGTCGGCCCGCCCCTCCACCAGAATTTGAAACTGATCCACTTCCACCTCATGCTTTAGCACCACCTCAGCCCGGTAATCCGCTCCCATGCGCCGCTGGATCTTCCGGTGTATCCGGCTCCCCTCCTGCATGGCGGTTTTCTCAGCCCCTCCGGTCCGCCGGTTATCTAAGTCACCGGAGCGCAGAACAAGCTCCACTAAATTCCTGACGGATATTTTCAGGATTTTCTTCTCTTTCTCTTCCACTCCGGCAGCCTCTCCTTTCATTCCTTCTACGGTCTATTCCTTATTGATCTGATTCCTTTCATTTACAGGAAGAAATTTTCTATGAATAAAAAAAGAGAACTGCAGGCCATGGGGCATACAATTCCCTTTCTACGTTGCGTATGTTTATGCTGCTGAACACTTGCCAGGAGCTTTCGCTTCCAGAAATGCCTCAAACTCTGCATTATCCCCGTTAAATTCAACGGTCAAAACCTGTGTCAAATCTAAACTCAATACTCCTAATATAGACTTTGCGTCAATTGTTACTCTATTGTAATACACGTCTATGTCAAAATCACATTTTGCAGCAGCAGCAACAAACTTTTTCGCCTCAGCAACAGTTGGCAACATAATCTTAAACTGTTTCATAATCACAACTCCTTTTTATAATGAAGAAAAAGTTATAGATTATATATATCACGTTTGACACGATTTGTCAAATTATGTTTCATACACAATTATATGACCCTTTTTTGTGCATAACCTGTAATTATTTTTTAGGGAAAGCTTTGTAGATAAGCATATTTTTAATGAGACAAGTTTTATTTTGGGAATCATTATCAAATATTCTTTTCATTCTAATTCAATTTCACGATTTTGTCTTGCTATTTTCATATAAAACGCCAAATCAAGCCGCCGGAACGTAATTTCCGCCCGGAGACTTCCTATTTCATACTATTTTACCACAAACAGGCATTCAATAACAGCATAATTAATTTTTTATTTTTTCCTAAAAACTGTTGCAATTTAAATGCTTCTATGCTATACTCTCTAAGTGCTCAGACAGGAACAAAACGCTGATCCATAGGGGAATAGTTCAATGGTAGAGCAACGGTCTCCAAAACCGTAAATGGGGGTTCGAGCCCCTCTTCCCCTGCTAAATAAAATTCCATAAAAACCTGGAAATTGTTGTAAAACAATGATTTCCAGGCTTTTTTATTTTTCATATGGAAAGTGGGGACAAAACCCGGTCTAATAAACTATGGTTCTTTCACCCAAACCTTCACCTGTTCCTGAAATCTTAAGGTCACCTTCACCTTTCCACTATTTCCTCAGGGCGCTTATCCGGGTATCACCTTATAGCTGCTATTGCAGCTTGATGATGTTAAAATGAAATTTTATTGCTTAAGCTTATTTTCGGAGTGAGGCATGATATTGGTACGTGTATATAAACCACGCAATGCTTGCTGTCAATAATGCCGACGAAATCAAAGCTGTAAGAATACTATAGGTTTGCCAAATAAGTATTGTTGACCAATCCAAGGCACAGCACACTATAAACAGGGCAATCGCAGCGATCAGTAAAATAACCGTAATGATTATTCTCTTTATTGTCATTGGCTGCCGCTCATTCATTTTCCTTCTGCGTAATCCTAAGAGAAAGAACAAAACAGCCAATAGGCAAAAAATAATTGTGGCAGACGATAAAATGATGTCCAAAAGCTGTGTGCCGCTTATTACATATGACTGCGTCAGATTACCGTCTAATATCTCTTTAATCTTTAGTACCAGGTTAGTATTGGTATTTGCGCCGTTAGTCAGCAAACAGACGGCTGTTTGTTCACCTTGCATTATGACCACTTCGGTTCTGAAATTGGGATTGCCCCCTGGGTGCTCTATAATCGTTTGGTCGGCGTTTACCGACCAGCCCGCCGCATAATACATTTTGTTGACAGCAGGAACAGACATATCACCCTGGTGTGATTTTTCGATAACAGTATGGAATATTTCGGGTATGTCCTGCACAATACCCATCTGTATACCCATCCAACGAGCCATATCTTTTGTACAAGAAATAAGGTAACCCGCGGGTTTATTCCCGGCATACTCAGGCGCGTTATATGGAGTTGTCATAAAAAAGGAGGAACGGTAGCCCTGTGCCACCTGTCTGGTGGCCAACGCATCATCTTTATAAACATATGTCTGGTGAAGACTTAACGGCTGAAATACCTGTTCCCTCATAAAGTCTTCATAGCTTTGTCCCGACACAATCTCAATTACCAGACCCAATACGTCATAATTAACGGTTCCATAGTTATACTGTTTACCGGGAGGGAATGCCAATTCAGCATCTGCCAGCATTTCTACAGTCTTTTGCAGTAAATCCGGCGTATTGCCTTGTGGAATGTTTTGAGTATGCCTGCCATTTGTTAAGCCGCTGGTATGATGAAGAAAGTTATTGAGTGTAAGGCTTTGCATATCAACAGGTTTCCCTTGATACTTTAACGTAAACCAAGGTAAATATTTTTGGACTGAATCAGTCATTGACAGCAGACCTTGCTCTTCCAACAGCAGAATACCCATGCCGGTGAAAGCTTTACTGACCGAGGCCAACTCATATAATGTATTTTCACCTGCAGTCAAACCCTTTTCACGGTCTGCATACCCGGAAGAAAAGTAGAACACTTCATCATCAGCAAGTATTGAGATTGACATTCCCGGCACACCTGATATGCGGCAGGCATCATCCAGCAACGCTTGTATTGCCGCAGATTGCGGATCTGACAATGCATAACTTTGAGTTGCGAATTCTGAGAATAATATAAGTATTGTTAATACAAAAGCAATAGTCCTTTTCATAGACTCCCCATTTTGAAAAAATATGCCAGGATAATATAAATGACCTGAAGTTACAACACTAAATTCTGATAAAGTTTACTATCAGCAGTTGACCTTATTAATGCAGATAATCAAACGTCTATTAGGTATGACATATTGTCTGTCATAATTTTAAAACTGCCCGGCGTATCGTTTGAAATGTTTCACTGATTAATAAATGCCTCCATTTTCCATATCAGTCTTATTCACAAAATCCATATGGTATAATTTTTCCCAATGATTAATGTTTAATGTTCCCTTAGTGAGACGGATTGCTAAAATGCAACAGTTTTCATCCTTTTCATTATTTGCCATATCGTACCATTCGGCAAAAGCTGTACGGAGTTTGGTTCTGATTCCGGCATTATTTGGATCAAGCACCCAACCGAGATTTTCACCTACTCCATTAGCGGTGAACATCTCTAAACAGCCCCCGACCGAAACCTCCGAATTTTGTGAGATTTGCTGCATTTTGTTTGATTTTCCATGTGTTACAACATAAAATACGCCATCTTCATAATAAGCGTCCACACTACGGACAACAGGGCGGGGCATTCCGTTAGCGCCCGGCTCCCGTGCCATCGTCGCAAGGGAAATAATATTGTCTTTGCCGTTTCCAAACTTTTCTTCGATTAATTTTAATCCTTCTTCGTAATTGCTCATTTGCGTTTCCTCCAGCATTAACTATTTATTTTTCTCGTTTCTTAAAGGGAATCCACAATTCTACATAAGAGATGTCGGACGTACTTTTATAGTATATCTCAGGGAAAAATCCATCGGCAATTAGATTTTGTTTTTTAAGCCAAAACCGAGTGTATTTCATTGCCTTACCCAAATTAATTATCATCTGTTCGTGATTTTCCGATTCAAAGCCACAGACGGCATATTCTCGTATGGGCAGCTGCCAATATGTATATCCGGAGATTTTTTCGTCTTTTTTCACTTCTGCACCAACAAAATAACTGGAATAACCGTCTGGTGCATCGCCGTGATAAGAAACACCAATCCAGCGCCCCTCTGAGATATGCGAGATATTTGGAAGACCCCTGAAAAACCTGTTCCAAATCTCACCAACCGTGTCAACACCGGTTCTTTCGCCAAACATTTTACCGTATTTGAATGGATAATATCCGGTAACACCAAGAAAGTCAATTGGTTCTTCTAGAAATTTACGGTTCATTTCCAAAACCAATCCATCACTAATCAGCGGTACACCTTCATCAACCACAATATAACCAAGCAATAAATCGGGTTTGTCAAAATTCTGTAAACCAATCGGTTTATCTCGGTACTGTGAAGGGGTTATCCCATAGGTTTCTTTAAAAGCCCGCGTAAAAGTTACGTGACTGCCAAAACCATATTCCATTGCAATATCCATAATGCGGTTTTCTTTATCACGCAGCATCGTGAGAGACTTCGCCAATCGGCGTAATTTAATATATTCTCGAACTGATGTCTTTACCAACCGTGCGAATAATCTCTGATAATAAAACAGTGAAAGTACGGCAGTTTCTGCCAGTTCTTCGATTTGAATTTCTTCATTGAGATGTTCTTCGATGTAGTTCAGAGTTTTTTGTATGGCTTCCCATGCGTGCATATAGATTCCTCTTTCTAAAACAATATACCACAAACGAAAAACAAATGCTTAACCGTGTCTGCTCTTTTTTATCTAATGTATAAAGTATAAAATAATGTGCACCCGTTCATATCGAACTCTTATACGAGTTATAACCATAATTGTCTATTGCAAATATTATATCAAGATTTATGACTTTTTGAAATAACAAATAATTATTAGAGAACATCTAATTAGAAAATTCTTGACGGACTTTGTCAGCAGCAGGAAGATGGCCAAAGCAAGCCTTTAAATAAAAAACCGATAGGATTTGCATAAAAGTTTATGCTGTACTTTCAGTATCATAATAAGGCCATACCAGAACGCTGGTTTGAGTGAATCTGTGATAGATAACTCATTCAAGCAAGAAAAGTGAAGCCAGTATTCCTTTATCCGCCGTAGTTGATGCGCAGAAACTCATTGGCACCGGCTTTTATGTAGAAATAGAAAGTCTTTCCCTGAGAACGCTTCTTTGAAATAAAAGTGTAAACAGGATCATCGGTTGGTGAAGCTTTGATCTAAACCTCCATGACTTGAAGCAGCCAAGCGCGCCAAGAGAATTCAGTGTCAAATTTTGATATAAGGGATAAATATCGATTCCCTACGGGCCAGTGAAACACACCTTGAAATATATAAAAACCCCCTGCAGAACCTTCTGCTATAAGGCCTGTAGGGGGAAGTCGAAATTGACTCTTTCTAAAATGTTCAGAATTAACGGACACCAAATTTTGCGCCTCGCCTGATGGTACCATCACTGTTCCATTCTGTGTAGACGTATGGACCACCGTCAGTGGTTCCATTATCGGTAAAGTTATGTGTTTCTCCATTATAGGTGTAAGGACCGGTTACTAACTTCAGGGAATTGCTGTCAAAGTAGTAGACATTGTCATTGATTTTCATAATTCCCCCCTGAAGCTCACCAGTGTCAGCTGTGTAATACCAGGTGTTGTCCCTCTGAATCCAGCCGGTACGCATAAGCTGGTCATTGCCAAAGAAGAACCAATGGTCTTTGTAGTGGACCCAGTTGTTCGTACAGTAATCGCCAGATCCCCATTCGTACTTTACCCCCTGCGGGGTGTTTACAAAACCTGCAGCAAATGATGACACAGCACTTCCTATGGTTAAAGCCATAGATAATGCGGTAACCGCTAAATACTTTTTTTTCATGGATCTTGACCTCCTTATAATTGCATTGGTTATTTTTGAATTTAGCCAGAGTATATAATCTGAAGCAGTCCCAAGTCAATGAGATTTATGTATTCGTAAAGATAAGTAAATTGTTTGTAAATAATTGACAGGGAAACTTTATAATCTTAAGAAGCCTGTAAATCATTACAGCAAAACCATTATCTTATTTCACCAGAATATACAAAAAAAGATCAGTCTAGAAAAAGATAACTTTCTAATTTATTATCAATATTTATAAATATTGCCCTATATCTCGTCAAATATTAATTTTAACAATTATTTTACTAATAATAATTCTATAAATCCAAAAATAATCAGAAATATCATTTCTCCATACAATTAAAATTTCTCAACAAAACAGCTGATTATAGAATCACAATAATGAATTATATAAAAATGGCAGCCATACAGAGTTGGTGCCTCATATGTCTGGCATGGCTGCAAATAAAATTGATTCTGCGTACAATGTGATCAATATAAAATAAATTGTCACTTTATAATGATTCTATAAATAAAAGCCATAAAAATATGCCTCCACTAAGACAGTTATCCTCTGCATTGAGGCCGATGACCCTATCAGAGTGATTGGTACGGCGGAAAACACCAGCCCTATTATATGATGTACAAAGAACAGATACTAACTTCTTCCATTGAACAGAATTTTCCCTATGAGGAAAAAGTAGAACTTTTTATCTTTATCATAATTATGTAAAGGGCATAGCCGAAGCAATGCCCTTTATTGTTTTATCTTACATTTACAGTTTCCTATGTCAGACCAATTTGCTGTATAACTAAAACGGCGCCAGATCCTGTACTCAAGCTTAGAGTAGCCGGCTCTCCAAGAAGAGCCAGTGAAACCGTATCACCTGCGGCCAGAGTGACAAAAACTTCTGTTGAAGTACTATTAATATCACCGCCGACATCAACAATAGACGGGACAAATGCCGTACCATTAATTAAAAGCTCGCTGGCAAAACTGTCTGGTGTAACGATATTGACATAATACGCAATCCGGTATAATCCAGCCTCATTAACCGTAAATATGGTATTTGTACCATTAGCTGTAATTTCTGGAGACAATGTTTGCTCATCCGGTAATGGAATAATTGTAGGTGTCACTAGATTAATGGTAACATCATCACCAGTATTATTTTCCGCAAATCCAATAACAGGACTTATTATTGTACCGGTTGGGCCTGTCGGGCCTGTATCTCCTGTCAATCCAATAGGGCCGGTTGGGCCCGTATCCCCTGCCAGGCCGATGGGGCCGGTTGGACCAGTTGGGCCGGTCGGGCCGGTATCTCCTGTCAGGCCGATAGGACCGGTTGGGCCTGTTGGACCTGTTGGACCTGTCGGGCCGGTATCTCCTGTCAGGCCGATAGGACCGGTTGGACCCGTGTCTCCTGTTAATCCGATAGGACCGGTTGGGCCTGTGTCTCCTGTCAGACCGATAGGACCGGTTGGGCCGGTATCTCCTGTTGGACCTGTCGGGCCGGTATCTCCTGTCAGGCCGATAGGACCAGTTGGGCCTGTGTCTCCTGTTGGACCTATGGGACCGGTTGGGCCTGTGTCTCCTGTTAATCCGATGGGACCGGTTGGGCCTGTGTCTCCTGTTAATCCGATGGGACCAGTTGGGCCTGTGTCTCCGGTCGGGCCGGTATCTCCTGTCAGGCCGATAGGACCGGTTGGGCCTGTGTCTCCTGTTAATCCGATGGGACCGGTTGGGCCTGTGTCTCCGGTTAATCCGGCGGGACCGGTTGGGCCTGTGTCTCCGGTCAATCCGATAGGACCAGTTGGGCCTGTATCTCCGGTCGGGCCTGTATCTCCGGTCAGACCAATGGGGCCGGTTGGACCCGTGTCTCCTGTTAATCCGATGGGACCGGTTGGGCCGGTCGCTCCGGTCGGGCCTGTATCTCCTGTTGGACCTGTCGGGCCGGTATCTCCTGTCAGGCCGATGGGACCAGTTGGGCCCGTGTCTCCGGTCAATCCGATGGGACCGGTTGGGCCGGTATCTCCGGTTGGGCCGGTATCTCCTGTCAGACCAATGGGGCCCGTTGGCCCCGTATCTCCTGTCAATCCAATAGGACCGGTTGGACCGGTATCTCCTGCCAATCCGATAGGACCGGTCGGGCCTGTGTCTCCGGTTGGACCTATGGGACCGGTTGGGCCCGTGTCTCCCGTCAGACCAATGGGACCGGTTGGGCCGGTTGCCCCGGTTGCTCCTATGGGCCCCGTTGCTCCTGTTGCTCCGATTGGGCCGGTTGCTCCTGTCGCTCCGATCGGGCCTGTTGGACCCGTTGCTCCTATTGGGCCCGTTGGGCCGGTTGCCCCGGTTGCTCCTATGGGACCCGTCGGGCCCGTTGCTCCTGTTGCTCCTATTGGGCCCGTTGGGCCGGTTGCTCCTGTCGCTCCGATCGGGCCCGTTGGGCCGGTTGCTCCGATTGGTCCCGTAGGACCCGTTGCTCCTGTCGCTCCTATTGGGCCCGTTGGGCCGGTTGCCCCTATTGGACCCGTTGGGCCTGTCGCCCCGATTGGACCCGTTGGGCCTGTCGCTCCTATTGGGCCCGTTGGGCCGGTCGCTCCTATTGGGCCCGTTGGGCCTGTAGGCCCTGGACAGCCTCTAGGCCCTGTCGGGCCTGGGCAACCCCTCGGTCCTTGACAACCCCTGGGTCCCGTTGGCCCTGTGGAGCCACAATTGCAGCAACGACGACAACCAGAATAATAATTATCATCAGAATCATAACGACAATTCATATGGACTTCCCCTTCACAAATGATTTCTTATATATCCAAACATTATAAAGAATTCTATATCCTTTATATTTTAGAATATGTCCAGCTGTACACGTCTGTTAATTTTCGATCAGTTGGAACCTTTTCAGGAATTTACTATTAAAAAATCAGAAGAACTCATTATCCCAAGTTGGTATTATGGATTGGTATATCATTTGTAAGAGAATAAAAATAGATTATATAGATAAATAAGGGAAGTTAAATTTACATCCTTTTCTTAAAATATTATTCGCCCAGCAATTAACAACAGATCGATAAATCTTAATCAGCGTTTTATCCTTTAGAACTGCTCCGTCATTCCTTCATGTGATTGATTATTCTGCCTTTTTGTATCTGCCCGGAACCATATTGTGTTCCGGGATATCCAAACATCAATGTTGTGTTTTAATTGCTTTTATCAGCTTCAAAAGTAAATTGCTATTTGAATGATAAACGGATCATGTATCTTGGATCTAAACTTAGTTATTTTATTAATAAAGAAGGGGAAATATAAATGTATGCAACTATACATCCAATAGAATCATTCGATGCTTCTATCAGAACAGAAATCAAATACAAAGCATGGAAGGTTGTTGACAATTTGACTCAGCTGACTTTTAAAGTCAGCGCAGATAATTCAGCAGATCCTATATTTAAAATAATTACTTCTCTCCTGATATTCTAATTTATGCTGGTAATAGAAATCCTTTCATTGCTTATATCTAAAAAAGATTAAATATATGTGTTCCGATACATACGTTTAAATCCAAATCAAATTTCCTGTTTATATTGGGAAAGTTCCAGTGAAATGACAGATGTGCCAAGAGGCAGAGGACTATCCGTTTTCATTGATAAGTCCGGGTATGATATATTCCGGAATACCGTTGAAAACAAATATATGGAAGGTGATTGCCCCTCACTCACCTTAATATAACTCAAAAACACATACTCAATAACAGTCAAGAAATTAGCAAAAGAATTATGATAAAGATGTTCCCCGATCTTAACAGGATTACTGACAGCATACAAACTATAATCACTCATACCCGCCAACAAATTGCTTTGTAGATTTGTAATAGAAACTAATTTTACCTTCTTCAAATGAAGCAACTGCAAAGTATCCTTAATTTTCTGCACATTTCCTGACAAAGAAATCACAATCACCAGATCATCAGGTCCAAGGTTTTTTGACAGCATATAAAGTTCATCGCTGGCGCCCACATAATAAATATATTTATTCATCTGCACAAATAAACGCTGCATTTCCATTGCACAATGACTCTGCGCCTGCCCTGTCCCATAGACAACATTTTGTGACTTACGGATTTCCTTTGCAATTTTAAGCAGATTCGCAGATGACTCTACCTGCTGGCATGTGTTCAGAAAATCATTTCTAATGTCTGATTCATTTAATTTTTCATAATTTTTATTAATGGCTTCAATCAGCATGATGCTACCTCATTGTTAATATTTCTTTCATAGTATCATGTTCATCCACAGATAATTCATCGCCTTCAAACGCCTTGTTCTCTGCAATTTTACGGCATGCAGTGAAAACCTCCTTTTCCCTGGTATTCATTACCTGGTTTGCTCTTGTATAATTGATATCGGAATGCTTTACAACAGTATCCGGTAAAAGATAATACTTTAAATACGTATTTGGCAGCGTATCCGGATCAACCGCATAAATGTCTTTTGCCATACGGTAAGTTTCATTCCAGCTGGAAGCTCCATGCTGTTTAGCCCCATCATCATCTGATGGAACAAAATATCCCTTGTCTTTCACATATTCTTTTAATTCAGGCATTAAATCTTTTCCGTCTTTGCTCCTCACGCCATACCACCAGCCAAAATGATTTAATCCATAATACAGGGTAATGATATCACTGCGTTTTTCATAACCTAAAATTTTTAACATATTATTTTCAATGCTGATGGGCATATCACAAATATTAAGAATCTTTGCTTTTGGACGCAGCCTTCAGGTAGCTTCTGCTACAATGGCAGCCGGATTGGAATAGTTAAGAGGCCACGCGTCCGGTGAATATTTTTCCATGTAATCAACCAGATCCAAAACACCCTGAATAGAACGCATTCCATACGCTATTCCGCCTGGGCCGCATGTTTCCTGGCCGACAACGCCGTATTTCAGAGGAATCTTTTCATCCATGAATAACATAGCACACGGACATATAAAAAAGCAGCCCTGCAGACGCTTTCGGTACAAGGTATGTAATATCCCAAATAAAAAAAGGGTGAAGCCACCCAAAATGGCTTCACCCCATAACCCTAACAATCGCCTCTCTCACATTTCTGACACCAATCACCCGCATCCCTTCCACCTTCCCCATCTTTTCCAGGGAGATTTCCGGCATCACGCAGGTATTAAATCCCAGCTTCTTCGCCTCACTCACTCTCTGCTGTGCCATGGACACGGCCCGCACCTCTCCGGCCAATCCCACTTCTCCAAAAATAATGGTTTTCGGATCAACGGCTTTATCCTTCATGCTGGACACGATCGCCATTATAATGGCTAAATCCAGAGCCGGTTCATTCATCCGCAGACCGCCTGTAATGTTCACATAAGCATCAAAATGAGATAAATCGTAATGGCATCGTTTTTCTAAAACAGCCATCAGTAAGTTTACCCTGTTATAATCCGTACCCGCGGCAGTACGCCTTGGCATACCAAAAGCCGTTGGAGTAACCAGGGCCTGAACCTCCAAAAGCATGGGCCTTGTCCCCTCCATGGAACAGGCCACCACTGCACCTGAGGCATCCTCCGGCCTTCCGCTCAGCATGTATTCCGAAGGATTCTTCACCTGGGAAAGCCCGCTTTCAACCATTTCAAAAACACCGATCTCATTGGTAGATCCAAAACGATTCTTCACTCCGCGAATGATCCTGTAAGAAGCGCTTCTGTCTCCCTCAAAATACAAAACCGTATCAACCATATGTTCCAGAACTCTTGGACCGGCCACCACTCCTTCTTTTGTCACATGCCCTACGATGAATATGGCAATTCCGGCTCCCTTGGCGATCTGCATCAGGATATTGGTGGATTCTCTCACCTGGCTGACACTTCCGGGGGCGGAAGAGATTTCTTCCCGGAACATGGTCTGTATGGAGTCGATGATCACCACATCAGGCTTTTCTTCTTCAATGGCCCCTTCAATCACTTCCAGGCTGGTTTCGCAAAGAAACAACAAATCCCCCTTTACTTCCCCGATCCGGTTCGCCCGCAGCTTAATCTGCTTTAAGGATTCCTCTCCGGATATGTAAAGGACCTTCCTGCTGTCGGCCGCCAGATTGCGGCATACCTGTAAGAGCAGGGTGGACTTTCCGATGCCGGGATCACCGCCTACCAGTACAAGAGAGCCTTTCACAACTCCCCCGCCCAAAACCCGGTCCAGCTCTTCATATCCGGTTTTCATCCGGTCCTGCTCGTCCAAGTGGATCTCAGACAACCGGGACGGCTTGACATGAATGGGATTTGCGGCAGACCTTACTCCGCTTCCACTGATCCCCCGCTTAGCAGCCGGTTCCTTTTTCCCGGAGGGCTCTTCCACAAATGTATTCCATTCCTTACAGCCCGGGCACTGCCCCAGCCACTTTGCTGATTCATATCCGCATTCCTTGCAGAAAAATGCGGTCGTTTTCCCCTTTGCCATAGGAATTTCCTCCTGACATAAAAAGCCTGGGTCCGGCTCTTTACAAAAGAGCCGAACCCAGCTTCTCATCCTGTTATTTTCGTTTGATTCTCACTGCCACAGGCGTTTCTTCATTCAGTTCCACGCTGATGGAGAGCTTTCCGCTCATGTTTGTTCTCATACCACCCACGGAAGCATCAGCCACATATACCTCATACTCAGTATCCTCTGCCAGCTGAATGGTCAGCTGGGCATCCTTGTCGCCTTCTACCAAAAATTCCACACCATCATCAGATACGCTGAAATTCATGGCAGCCGTTCCCGGTACGGATTCGTATACGAACATGCCGTTACGTTCCAGCTTGGTTATCTCGTAAAAGGTCTTTACTTTATATAAATCGCCATCGTGCTCAAAATCCTGCAATTTTGACTTTGTCTTTAATTTGTAATTCCCAAAACTGATCGTCCCGTCTTGCTCTGTGCGGATTAATTCTTCAATTACCGGCATTGGTTTGCCCTCCTAGTATTTTGTTTACTTATCCCTTTTTGCGATGAACAGATGATTTCGCTTGTAGCTATTATACACGAATTGATATAAAATGGCTAGCTATTTTACCAGCTCCTTAACAGAAAATTTTAGTCCGTCCTCACCTGCAGTCACAACGACTTCATCTCCTGTTTTTACCGTTCCATTTAAAATCTCTTCTGCCAGCTTATCCTCCAGGCAGTTCTGAATGGTACGCCTTAATGGCCTTGCGCCGTATTTCTGATCATAGCCTTTATTGATCAGGTATTCCTTGGCCTCTTCTTCGACCATCAGGGTGATGCTCATCTGCTCTGAAGTCCGCTTCATAATATCCTTCATCATGATGGTCACGATATCCTTCATGTGGGTCTTATTCAACGGATGGAATACGATGATCTCATCGATCCTGTTAATGAATTCCGGCTTAAACAGACGCTTTACTTCCTCCATTACCCGGTCCTTCATGATCTTATAATCAGCCTTTTCATCGGCCACCGCCCCAAAGCCCAGGCGTTTGGGTGATATGATGCTCTCTGCCCCTGCATTAGAGGTCATGATGATGACGGTATTCTTAAAATCAATTTTCCGGCCCTGAGCATCCGTAATATGACCGTCATCCAATACCTGGAGCAAGATGTTGAACACATCCGGATGCGCCTTTTCAATCTCGTCAAATAAAATTACGGAGTAGGGATTCCTGCGGACCTTTTCGCTGAGCTGTCCGCCTTCGTCATAGCCTACGTATCCTGGAGGCGAGCCGATCATCTTGGAAACGCTGTGTTTCTCCATGTATTCAGACATGTCTACCCGGATCAAAGCATTTTCCGTCCCAAACATTGCCTCGGAAAGAGCCTTGGAAAGCTCGGTCTTACCCACGCCTGTGGGACCTAAAAACAGGAAGGAACCAATGGGGCGTTTGGGATCCTTAAGACCTACTCTTCCCCGGCGTATGGCCTTTGATACGGCGGTGACCGCTTCCTCCTGACCGATCACCCGTTCATGAAGGATGGTTTCAAGATTACGGAGACGTTCGCTCTCCCCTTCTTCCAGCTTTCTGACGGGAATCTTGGTCCAGCTGGATACCACATCAGCAATCTCTCCCTCATCTACAATAAGGTTCTTTGAAGTTTTTTCCTTCTGCCACCGTTCCCGGATCTTTTCTATTTTTTCCCGTTTCTTTTCCTGCTTCCTCTTAATAGTCCCTGCCTTTTCATAGGCTTCCGCCTTGATGGCAGCTTCCTTCTGATCCTCCAGCTGCTCAATCTCAGCTTCCAGCTCCTTGATCTCCGCAGGCTCCACAAATGTGGTTAAGCGCACCTTTGAGGAGGCCTCGTCAATGACATCAATGGCCTTATCAGGAAGGAAGCGGTCATTGATATACCTGGAAGACAGTTTTACCGCAGCCTTTAAGGCATCGTCCGTAATAGTCACCCTATGGTGGTCCTCATACCGTCCCTTAAGCCCTCTTAATATGCTGACAGCGGCTTCCTCGGAAGGTTCCTCCACTGTAACCGGCTGAAAGCGCCGTTCCAGGGCAGAATCCTTCTCAATGTATTTCCGGTACTCTTCAATGGTAGTTGCACCGATCAGCTGCAGTTCCCCTCTTGCCAGAGACGGCTTTAAAATGTTGGAAGCATCAATGGCACCTTCCGCTCCGCCTGCACCGATAATCGTGTGGATCTCATCAATGAACAGAAGAACGTCCCCATCTTCGATCACCTCGGCAATCACCTTTTTGATTCTCTCTTCAAATTCTCCCCTGTATTTGGAACCGGCCACCATGCCGGATAAATCCAGGGTCAAAAGCCGTTTTCCTGCAATGGTTTCAGGTACATCACCTCCTGTTATCATCTGCGCTAAGCCTTCCACAACTGCGGTCTTACCTACTCCAGGCTCTCCGATCAGGCACGGGTTATTCTTGGTCCTGCGGCTTAAGATCTGGATCAGGCGCTTGATCTCTGATTCCCTTCCAATGACCGGATCAAGCTTTCCCTTTGCTGCCAGTTCGGTCAAATCCCTGCTGTAGCTGTCAAGGGTAGGAGTGCTTCCCTTTGCTTTTGGCGATTTCATGAGTTCCTCTTTATTTGCAGGAGCATCTTCTCCCATGGCTGACAGCACATCGATATAAAGCTTTTGAATGCTGATCCCTATGGTATTTAAAAGCCTGGAAGCCACACAATCATTGTCACGGATTATGGAAATAAGCAAATGTTCCGTGCCGATCAAGTTCGCTTTAAACCGCACGGCTTCTCTGTAGCTGTTCTCCAAAACCCTTCTGGCTCCGGGAGTATATCCGCCATCCTCTTTAAGATGAAGCGACTGATCAGGGGCAATCAGCTGACTGATCAGGTTTAAAACCTTCTCTTCCTTTACCCCGTTCTCTTCCAGAACCCTGGAAGCCACCCCGCTGCCTTCTTCTAAAAGCCCGATCAGCAGGTGTTCCGTTCCCACGTAGCTGTGGCCAAGACGTTCTGCCGACTGCACGGCCAGATTAATGGCCGTCCTGGCCTTTGTCGTAAATCTGTCTATCATAAATGCAATCCTCCTGTCATTTTATTTACGCGGGCAGCGTGCCGGGTGAACATGCCTGCGCGTTCATTCGGCGGCTGCCGCGATATCTGTAAGAAACCGGCAAAGCGTCTTTCTTACAGCTCCGGTAATTCCTGACCGATGAATTCCGCCCTGGCCCCATCCAGTTCTTCCTTGCTTAAGGGGCGGTCCGAAATCTTCTGTAAATTTGCCGGCTGGATTCCAAGCATCAGGCGGTAGACGGAAAACTCCTCCTCTGTATGAATGAGGCCGTCTGCCAGCCCTGCCATGATCTGTGATAAGAAAATCATGGCATCCCTGGAGGTCAGCCTTCTGGAATATTTTAATACGCCATAGGATTTGTATACCTCATCCTCTCTCTCCTCCCGGTGCCTCTGGAGAGAAAGCTTCCTCACTGAAAGTTCCTGGTTGGTCAGCTGAATGGCTGCCTTTGAAACCGTATCTATGATCTCCCGTTCCGTCTGGCCCAGGGTTTTCTGATTAGATATTTCATAAAGGGAACCGAAGTTTTCGTCTCTTTCTCCATGAACGCCCCTGATGGAGGCTCCAAAGCGGCCCATATCGCTGATAAGGCCCTGGAACTTTCTTCCCTGTGACAGCATGGGAAGGTGCACCACCACAGTTGCTCTTAAACCGGTCCCAACATTGGTGGGAAAGGAAGTGAGATACCCATAGCGGTCATCAAAGGCATAGGCAAACCGTTCATTGATGTAATCATCGATCTTGTTGGCCCTTTCCCAAAGCTCTTCCAGATGAAGTCCCATCTGGAGAAGCTGGATCCTTATGTGGTCATCGCAATTAAACACAATGCCCGTATCTTCATTCTCGGAGATAAGGATGCCCGCAGGCTTTTTATTGGAAACGGCTGCTGAATTTAAGATCCGCCGCTCCCTAAGGGCCGCCCGGTCCAGTTCTTCCAGCTCACCGAGCATGGCAAATTCAAAATTCCTGCCTTCTTCCTTTCCCAAATCCTTTAAACCAAACTCCAGCCTGCGGACCAGCTCACCGCCTTCCTTTTCATCTAAAGTTGAAGGAAACTGGTAATCCTGACAGTTCCTGACCAGGCGGATCCTGCTGCTTATAATTCCAGGCCGGCCAGTATCCTGCTGTTCAAACCATCTAAGCATTTGTCTCATTTCCTTTCTTCAGCTCTTTTATCTTATCACGGCATACAGCTGCCGTCTCATAATCTTCAAAGCGTAAAGCCTCTTTTAATTTGGCATCCCACTGAAAGATCTCTTCATGATTACCCATGGCTTTGGGATCTGGCGCCTTGCCTGCAGAGTTCTCCTTTTCCTGGCCGGAATTTCCGCCTGTTCCCAAGACTGACGACAGATGATCCGGCTTTTGGTAAACCGGTGTTTTTCCCGTATGGACCAGATTTCCATGAAGCTGCTTTAAGCTGTCCTCCATAAGTGGGCCAAAGACACTGTAGCAGTCCGCACAGCCAAACCTGCTGTCTCTTACAAACTCATCATAGCTGGTGCCGCAGGACGGACAAACGATCTGATGAAGCTTATCAGGCCCCTGAGATTTGTCTTCGATTCCCAAAAGGCCGGAAAGCAGCTTTCCTAAGGGGAACTCCCCGTCAAAAATGGCTGCGTACACACCAAAATCCATCTCTTTTGCACATTGGGCACAGAAATGATGTTCTTTCTTTGTGCCATTTACAACTTCTGTATATTGTATATTTGCTTCGCGAATCTTACATCTTTCACATAACATAATGAACCTCCAATTCAGTGAATCACTCTTCACTCTGGCCTTTTAAAAATGACTGGAATATTTCGTCAACCAGCTGATGAACCTCTTCACATGACACATTTTTACAGACTCCTCTGGCAAGCACAACGCTTAAATCTCTGCGCATTTCATCAAGGACCTGAATTTTATCCACGTCCAGGGACACAACGGCACCCTTGCGGCGGTCCAGCTTGACAAATCCTTCCTGTTTCAGAACAGAGTACGCCTTATTTACCGTATGCATATTTATACCTATGTTGTCGGCCATCTGGCGCACGGAAGGCAGGGGGTCACCTTCTCTTATACTTGACCTGGCGATTCCTATGATTATCTGGTTCCGAAGCTGGATGTAGATCGCTTCATCACTGTTAAAATCAATTTGCAAGAACATATTTTCACCATCTTTCGTTATACCTGTTATATACATAATAGCACAATCCGCTGTTTTTTTCAACATGAAATATGGATTGGTATCATTCCCCTTTTTTAACGTAAAATGTTCTCTGTCTGCTGGTCATTATATGGTCAAATGTCATAAATTATATATTGATTTTTTTTATGTACACCCTGGCAATCCGAAGATTCCCCATGCATTGCAATAAGGGCCGGAAGACCGTGTATGGAATAAGAATAATCGATCTTTTATAACAAAAGCTTATAACGAAAGCACCTTCATTCAGGTGCTTTCGTTACTGGCATTTTAATTGTTTGTAATTTAACTATTTATCATTCAATCTTTTATCATTCTTTAATCATCTAAATCCAAAAACTCAAAGTCGTCTTCGTCCTCTGAAGGCTCTAGGGCTTCCTTAAAGCGTTTCGGTTCCTTATGGTCCGGCCTTGGGTCGTCCTTTCCTTTGTGCTTCACCGGAGGCTTTTCTACGGAAGCAGACAGATCACGTTCCAGGTCTTCTAAGCTTCCTTCCATGATAAAATCATCCTCTTCCTTTGCTTCCTGTTCTCCGGCACCCCTGTATTCAAGCTCGTCCATATATTCTTCCTCATATTCCGATCTTATCTTGGCTTTGGGGATATCACCTTCGGAGCTTTCCGCATTAATGCTTCCGGTTTTGGAGCTCTCTTTGTCAAATTCTTCCCTGGTATACCTTTTGATCCTGCTTGTGGGGATCTCTTCCTCCGGCTCAGCCCACACTCTGTCATCAGCCGCTTTTGGTTCCCTTCCTTTTCCCGAACTATCCCTGCCATTCCGTCCAGGGCCTGATCCGCTTCCTTTTCTTACGAGGAAGATCACAGCGACCAGAAGGCCGAGGGCAACGACGCTCACCACAATGAGAATATAGAACTGCATCCGGTAATCTTTGGTCAGATCATTGTATGTGTTGGCCATTTTCACATATTCATCATTGGAAACCCCGGAAGCATAGTATCTTTGGATGGTCTTTTCGGAAAGATCATAACGGTAGAAATACTTCTCTCCGTTCCAGTTCATGGCATAGAAAAGACAATACTGAGGCTCAGCCTCTGAGTTTTCCACCCAGCTGGTGACCCGCACGCCGTCAATATCGGCCTGGCGTTCACGGAATCCTTCGGGAATCACCGCATCCCCGTCAAGAGGAATGATAACAATGGCCTTTGCAACAGTCTCTACCTGCACAAACTGTGACCAGGTATCTGCTCCTTCGTTATAAATATAGAATCCGCCGTTTCCTCCTGCATCCTTTAAATAAAGCAGAAGAAGATCCTTTTCCAGTCCTTTTCCGGACATGACTTCGGTTCCCTTATAGGAATAGGTCCCTGCCTCAAAGCCTTCCGGAAGTGCTGATTCGTCAAAAGATGAAGCAATGCTGTATTCGGTTCCGTCAATGGTCACCGTTACAGCTCCGAATTCAGCTTCAGACGTTTCCGAGCTTCCTTCTGTGGCAGGAGGCGTTTCTCCGCCCTCTGCTTTTTTCACCTGAATGGTATAATTCTTAACTGTCTGCCCATCCTCAGCGGTCACTTTTACAACCACCTGGTTTTCTCCGGCCTTTAAGCCCTTGTCGCCCTGAAGGGTCACATGGGCTCCGGCATTGGCTGCCACCGCATTGACCACCAGGTCCGTTGTGTTTGCGTCAACCTCCGCCGTATAGCTGTCAACAGAGGCAGAAAACCCAGGAGTCAGTGTTCCCGGAGAAATCTTTAATGATTTCAAAGTTGCATCCTTTGAATACGTGGCAGGTGACGTGACCTTTACCGACGAGTTTCCTTGCTTGCTTAAGGAAAGAGCCTGGGAATCCACATCATAGATTTCCTGGGAGGTTACGCTGATCTGGGTATTTCCTGCCTGAAGGGCTTTAAATTTTAAAGTAAAGCTAAAGGTTTTCTGATCGGCTGAATCCATGGTTCCCAAAACCTTAATAGCCCCTGCGCCGCCGTTTGCATTGGTTCCGCTGACAAATTCCAGAATATTGGGATCATAAGCCAGCATGATTTCCGCCGTACCCAGGGCACTGTCACTGGTCACTTTCATGTTTACCGTCACTTCGTTCCCAACCATGACCGATGGGTCGGAAAATGCGATCTTGGCATCTGCGGCCCAGGATACCATCTGTCCGGCAGGACCGGCCATGGCAATCATACAGGCCAGCATCAAACCAGCCGTCAGTTTTTTCAGTTTCCTATTCATATTATCTCCTATTTCTGCCGGACATTAAAGTCCGAGGATTTTTTTCTGCAAAAGCAGAAGATCCTGAGAATTCACTTTGCCGTCTCCATTAAAATCAGCGGCCAGCTTTCCCTTCTCCGGTATGGTTTCCAGGCCAAGAAGGTAGCGCTGAAGCTTGAGAACATCCAGGCTGTTTATTTTCCCGTCTCCATTGATATCACCTTTTGTATATGCAGCAGACTGATCGGCAGCAGAAGAAGCCTGTGTCTGCTGGGGACCGCCGGAAGCAGCCTCCGTTACCTTAACGTCTGTTCCGGGTCCCTGGGATATAACTCCCGTAGAAGTCTGTACGGAAATGTTCGTAGAGCCATCCGGCGCTATGGTCACATTGCTTCCCCCCGGCGTGCCCGCATTGTCCGTGCCGGAAGGTTTGGATACTCCCGGTCCCGTGCTGCTGCCAGGTCCTGAAGAGGTATTGCTGCCGGTGCTGCTGCCTTGTCCGGAAGAACTGCTTCCGTCGGGGTTTGCGCCCACGCCTGAAGAATAGGTGGGGCCGTTGTTCTGGCGCACCACATGAAGGACGTATTGTCTGACACTGCCGTTTTGAGCGGTAACAGACACCTTTATATCATTATTGCCGCTTGAAAGAGCGATCGATCCGGTTCCGCCCACAGAAGCCAGGGAACTGAGAGGAGTCGCATACACATTGATATTTGATACGCCAGGATCTACGATTAAGTTGTATTCCAGGGTATCGCGGCTAAAGGTGGGAGTCATGGCGAATCCTTCCACGCTTAAACCGGACAGCTTATTGTTGGGATTTCCGTCGCCGGTAGGCTGGCTGCAGGCATTATCGGGCATGTTGTTATAGACAGGGATCTTAAATTCAAGCTCTGTCTGTTTCATGTCACTGTTATAGGCCTTTGAATAAACAGCACCTTCTGATGCAGCTCCCTGTACATTGGTCATATACTGGTGTTTATATAAGTTGGACCCCTGTACATTAAACTTCTTCAGATAAAAGGTATCCTGCCCAACTTTTACATAGTTATTACCATAATAAAAAGCTCCGCCTAAAATTGATTTTTCAGGTGAATTCCATGGCCTTTCATAACTGCCGGACTGAGATGCCCACCATAAGCCTCTTTGTACCGCAGTCATGGTTCCGGACTGATATGCTTCTATATTAAAAAAATTATAATACCCCTCATATCCAGGCTCTGTTCCTGAAACGCTTTTGCCTGTGCCTGAAGAGCCCTGCTCCTGAATGATCATGGCCACAAGAACGTAAGGGTTCACCCCGGACTGGGCAGCCGCATTCATGATCATATTCACATAGTCGCTGCTGCCTGTGACTGTTCCAGTCGTATTGGAGGATGACGGCCCCGTAAGGGTGGCTCCAGGCCCGTATTCCATGAGTATAGGAAGATTTTTCGGCGTAATGGAGGCCTGAGGCCCTTCCAGACTTACATTTCCTGAACCAGAACCGGATTCCGGCTCTGAACCGGTGGTTGGACTGATCGCTGCTCCGGGCCCAACCACTGCTCCCGGTCCTGTGACGGTACCGCCGCCGGAAGAACTGTCCGTACTGCCCGGCGCACTACCGCTGCTTCCGCCGGCAGATTCACCCGATAAAAACGTCCCCTTTACCATGGTCTTTAACCCTTCCAACCTGTGCTTGCCGCTGTCATAGGTATGGGTCATAAACTGGAATACATTGGTCTCATCAAGGAAATTTCTGGGGTCCATATAATATTTCACAATATCTTCAGAAGCGGTGACCCAGGTGCTTCCGTCGTATCCGATCCATGTGCTGGTATCCCAGTTGTAAGCGCCGTCTACTGTGGACTTCCAGGATGACAGGCTGTTGGTGTGGACCAGGGTCTTTCCTGCCTGGCTCTCCTCCTTAACAGCTGTGCTCCAGTCCAGATTCGTATGCTGGGCGCGGAACACCCACTTGGGATACTGGGCATGGAGAGCACGCAGCTTCACCTTATAGCTTTCCGGAAATCCCTCTGCCGTAAGACGGGATTCAAAATCTGCATCATTGGTATAGGACGCCGGAAACCGAAGAAAGCTTTTAGAAACATATCCGGTGACCGTCTGTCCGCCGGAGCCCGACACCCGGATCTGATACCAAAGGGCTCCATCCGAAGCATTTTTTTCATCGATTACAGTCACGGAGGCCCCATTCGTTAATTTTGTAACAATGCCATAGGTCGTACCAGGGCCGCTTCTCACATTCAGCGAGGTGGCATTTACCGTTGCTGCCTTTTCCGTATAGGCGTACGCATTTATGTATGGCGAAACAACTCCCGCATAAGAGTCCATCACCAGGACACTGGCCAGAATTAGGGCCATCTTACGAGCTTTTTTATACTTTTTCATCTGTTTCTCCCAATATGTCCTCTTGTATTTATGAATTTCCAATTACATGTAAATTATACATTTATTTATTATAATGACAAATGATACCATGTGTCAACCAAATCAGGCAAAGTTCAGGCAAATGGAAATATTTGTAAGAAAAACTTTAAATTTGCAACAAGCGGGGGTATAAACCAGGGGCAAAATCAGAATTCAAATTAAGTGAACAATAACCCGTGAAAAAGGCGCTGCACCCCGGCTTTTCTTGATATAGCCGTATTGCAGCGCCTCGCCTGTTATATAACTTTTATTTAAGCCTGAGGTTCTTTGGAAGAAACGCAATAAACATTTACGTTCTTATTCATCCGGCTGTTAAAAAAGATCCGGTCACCTGCATGGCTGTAAATCGGATGAGGATGAGCATCCTGGCCCAGCCAGTCGCTTTCATGCCTGCAAAGAGGCAACCATTTCAGTTCCCCCTTATCCCAATCCGGAATTACCTTACATATGTACTCGGCATCCTTTTTGTGAGGATCAGGTCCGTTATCCGTACTGTTATCCCTGACCTTTTTCATTTCCCAAGGATATTTAAAATACCCGTCACAAACCAGATTTCCAACATGGTCCATGGTAAAATGCCCATAGGCATCATAATCATCCGGCAATGCAATTTCCCAGTACTTACCGGATTCCAGCTGGTATTTCCCCACCATGGCCGGTCCGTTTGCATAGCCGCCATGATAAACAATGGCGGTTCCGTCGTCGGTCCACATCTCATGGCAGACCCAGTCATCGGCCGTCCGTCTGTATCCTTTGGAATTTCCCAGAGTATCCCCTCCTTCTAAACGCACCGGGGAAATAGAATCCGAGACATGGTCATACAGCCAGATTCTCCTGATTCCGCAGGAAAAGCTTGGCCATTCGTGGTTATACATGATCTCCTCTGAGTTGACCGGATTGAACTGAACATGGGTGATCCAGCATCTGGGCACCTCTTTTTCGTAAAGCAGCTCACCGCTTTCCGTATCATACACACACAAATAGCTGCTTAAATTTTCCTCCTGTACTCTTTTGTCTATGTTATAGACCGGTCTTTTGTCCAGCCCGCTTCCTTCCGTTTCCGGATCATAATCCAGGCATCTTCCATCCGTCATGGGAACACAGAGGAATTTTCCATCTGCGCTCACATGGGTGAACGCTGTCATACGGCCATCCGGGACGGCATTTAATACGGTGATGGTTCCATTTACATCTGTTTTACAAATTTTGTCATCCTGGATAAAGTAAATGATATCTCTCTGGCAATCCAGACTTACACTTGCCTTTCCCAGTCCTTTTTGAAAGGTTCCGTCAAAATAGACATAGCTTTTTAAAACACCGTTATAATTTTCCGTAATCGTCTTTTCTTCTCCGGTCATTAAGTTCCGGACCACTACATTGGGGTTCCCACCCTTGTCGCATATCAGATAGAGCCGTTCCTCATCCCGGCTTACAGAGGAACAGGTAAAATAAAGCAGCTGAGTGTTAAAAGAATCCTGATTCCCGCAGCCTCCTGCCAGCATGCGTCCGTTTCGTATTGTTTGATCCATCTTTTTTCTACAACTCCTAAAAGCTGCGCTTATTCCAGAAAGCGCAGCGAATTTTTATCATACAGGGCCATATTGCTTCTGAAAATCATCTGACTGCCCACAACAAACAGTTCATCCGGGAGGATATCCCGAAGCAGATAATCCATCAAAAATTTAGTTGCCAGAAAGGACTGGGCATAAGGGTTTTTCTGAACCAGATTATGAAACGTACCTCTGCGAAGAAATTCCTTGTTTTCCACAAATAAATCACTCCCTACGGCTACCAGCTCCCCTGCTCTGCCGCTCTCTTCCAGCGCCCGCCCCAACATCACGCTGGATCTGGAGGAAACACAGCATGCCGCAGCTACATCCGGCCGGTTAATATATGCCAGAATGTTCTGGTAAGATTCTTCATCAATCTGATTGGAATGCTCTTTGTACACCAGATTCCGGTGGTGGTTCTCACGCAAATAATCATCAAATCCCTTTTCAATCAAGCGATGAGAAGGATATGCCATTTTTCCAGCACAAAGCAGAATGCTGCCGCAGGAAGGGATCCTTCCTGATACCTGTTCTGCCATGGTGCGTCCGATGCTGTCATAATCGGCTGCAACACAGCATAAACGTCCGCTTTCCGGGATATCCGTGTCAACCAGAGCAAGTGCAAGGCCGTTTTCCACGTATCTGCGCAGCTGCTCCTCTGTATACGGGCAGCTGTTCCCCTGGATCACAAGCCCATCAAGCTCCCCAGCCTCCAAAAGGGCCGTCAATTCCTTCAGTGCCCTGCTTTTTGCTCCTGTTAACCGCTCTTCCTTCCAGTTTTCCGGATAAGAAAATTCCTGGCAGTTAATGTTATAGTCATACAAGGTTTCCACATAGGCACGCAAACCATTCCATAGCTGGGGATAGTAAAACCGGTTATCTTCATCAACACCCGGAAAGCATGCTGCCAGACGCAGAGTTTTTCTTTTTAAGGATGCTGCCACTATATTCGGATGATAATCCATCTCCCTCGCCAGGGTACAGATGCGGTCACGGGTTGCCGCACTTACCCCCGGTTTATTGTTCAGTGCCAGGTGAACCGTTCCAAGTGATACTCCTGCCAGGCTTGCTATGTCTTTGATTGTAGCCCTTTTCTTCATCAGGCTCCTCCTCTTTCCATGATTATTTTGCCTTTTGCGAAACCATGTGGGACTTAAAATCCAAAATACTCTTTTACATTATAATAGCAGATATTCTGAATGATCGTTTTTAGCTCTTCCTCCCCACCAAAATACTCACCCCGCTCTGCCAGTTCACCGAAATAATTGCACAGCACACGGCGGTAGAGTTCATGACGCGGATAGGATAAAAAGCTTCTGCTGTCTGTCAGCATTCCCACAGACAGGCTGACCGGATATAAATTGGCCACTGACTTAAACTGGCGTTCAATGCCATAGCTCTGGTCATGGAACCACCATGGAGCGCCAAGCTGTACCTTTGCACGAGTAGCTTTTTCGCAAAACCCTGCTGCAAGTATAGCATAATTTTCCACATTTGTTCCATCCAAACAGTATAAAATCGTCTTAGGAAGCAGATCAATCTCATTCAGACGGTTTAAAAGTTCCCCGACGCTCTGTATTTTTGTAGAATCGTCTGCACAATCAAACCCGGTGCTCTGACCCACCAGTTCTACATACTTTCTGTTTGCATTTAAATAGGTTCCGATATGGAGCTGCATCACATATCCGTTGCGGCAGTACATCTTCCCCATTTCAAACAGAAATGCGCTGCGGTATTTGTCATCTTCAAGCTTTGTTAAGGACTCTCCATGGATGGCCTTTGTAAAAATTTCTTCAATCTCTTCTTTGGAGGCATCAACCCATGTAAAATCCGGAATGCCGTCATCAGATACCGTGGTTCCTGTAATCTCTTTAAAAAATCTAAGCCGGATCTCCAATGCTTCCAGCATATCTCCAAAGCTTGTTACCGTCAAGCCTGAGGCATCGCTCAGTGCCTTCATATAAGCAGGAAACCCTTTCCCGGCAGCAAACATGGCCTTATCAGGACGGAATGCGGTGATGACCCGGACTCCAAAGGAAGACTCCTTTTTCAAAGCAATATGATAGCGAAGATCATCCACCGGATCTTCTGTGGTGCTTGCCAGTTCTACATTGGAGTGCTCCATACACCAGCGGGGTGTGATGTTCTTGTCCCTGATCATGACTTTTGTCTGGTCATAAATCCTTTTGGCATTGGTCTCACAAAGAGGTTCATTAATATCAAAAAAACGCTTTAATTCCAGCGCACACCAGATGTAAACAGGATTTCCGATCAACTGGGGAAGTATTCTGGCAAATTCTAAATACTTTTCATAATAGGTCGTTTCTTTTCCGGTAATGTACCGTTCTTCGATGCCAAACGTCCTCATGGCCCGCCATTTATAATGGTCACCGGACAACCACATCTCACCCAGATCCTCAAATTGTTTGTTTTCGTAGATTTCCCTGGGCTGCAGGTGACAGTGGTAATCAATGATGGGCATTGATTCCGCATATTTATGGTATAACATGCGCCCTGTCTCATTGGTGAGGTAAAGCTCCTCATTAAAACATGTATTCATCTTAAATACCGCCCTTTCTTTTAAAAGCCGATTAATGCACCGCCGTCTACGGGAATACAGCTTCCACTTATGTAGCGCGCCGCATCGCTGCAAAGAAACGCAGCGCACATTCCCACATCCATAGGATCGCCTACGGTTTTTGCAGGAATGCGTCCCATGATTTTAGCGAAACGTACCGGATCCGTATCAGTCGCTTTATGGAACATAGGCGTATCGATCCAGCCTGGGGCAATGGCATTTACTGTGATGCCAAATTCTGCAAGTTCTGCAGTCAGGGTATGAATCAGCCCCAGATATCCTGCCTTGGCTGTGGAATATCCGGAAACCTGGGGTTGTCCGATGTAGCTTGTCATGCTGGCCTGGAACAGGATTCGTCCATGTCCCAGCTCCTTCATCTGGGGAACAAACGCTTTTGTCAGGGCAAATGCACCTACCAGATGGACATTCAGTACGCTTACGTATTCTTCCACGCTCATTTCCCATATGAACTTTTTACAGTGGTTTCCTGCATTATTAATCAATATACTGACCGGCCCCTGTTCCTTAAGGATCCGGTCCGCCATCTCCTGTGTCCGGTCGGTATCCGTAATATTAAACGTGTAATATACTGTCCGGCTGCCAAACTCTTCCAAGGCGGGAGCCGCCTGCTCCGGAGACTCCATGCTGAGCACAACGACCCTGGCACCTGCGTTAACAAGACATCGGGTAATTGCCAGTCCAAGTCCCGTAGCTCCTCCTGTCACAACGGCCGTCTGCCCTTTTAAAGAGTAGTAGTTCTTTATATCAAAATCTTCAATCTGCTGTTGCGTAAATGCAGCCATGTTCCATTCCTCCTGATCGATCCTATTCTTCACAGTTCCTCTTGAAAGTCACCTGCTTTTCCTGATATTTATAAGGAACAAAGTATTCCCTGTGGCCCAGAGCTTCACTTTTCGTCATTTGACCTGCGGCTGTTTCTTTTACCAGGTAAGCCAGCTTTAATGCCAGTTCATCCTGGCTGCATTCTCCCATTAATACAGGGCTTGCATCAAAATCCATGTCCTCTTCCATACGGTGGTAGGTCTCATGATTTCCGGTAATTTTAATACACGGGCTTACCGCACTTCCAACCACATTTCCCCGCCCCGTCACCAAAAATACCAGGTGGGCTCCGCAGCTGATCAGATCCATCAAGCCCTCATTGTCATTGGGATTGGTGATTCCAAACTGCATCCAATAGGGATCCGGTGTGGAATCAAGAAGCCATAGGCCCGGTCCCGGCACCGTCCCTGACACTTTCACGACGCCCTGTATGGGGCGGCTACCGCTTTTAATAACGGCGCCCATACTCTTTTCTTCAATGGTGGAAAGTCCTCCCGCAAAATTGCCGGGGCTTACGGAATACTGTCTCACGGATCTGCAATAATCGAGCGCTTTTTCATAGGTATACCGGATCTCGTTTCCGGCGTTTTCATCGGCTGCCCGGGAGGTTAAAAGATCCACTAGGCCAATGGCTTCCACAATTTCTTCAAAAACTGCTGTGCCGCCTAAATCCACCAGCTTATCATAAAATCTGCCGACTACCACATTTCCTGCAAGGCCGCTGGTATAATCACTGCCTCCGCATTCTGCACCAATCACAAGATCCGAAAACCCCATTTCCACCCGGGGAACTTTTTTTAATGCTTCCAGCATATGATTTACGCAGGCCAGCCCCTTTTCCACTGATAAGCGGGTTCCTCCCACTTCCTGAATGAACAGCCAGTCTGCCTCTTTTCCTTCTTCTTTTGCAATCCTGAAAAGCCATTCCGGCTGTACGTATTCGCAGCCTAATCCGACTGCAAGCACACCGCCTATATTCGGATGGCGGATGAGGCTGATCAACAGATTCACCGCATATTGATTGTCTGTACAACCGTCAAATCCAACCAGCTCCACATCAGGGCTGCCTGCCTTTTCCACGATCTGTCTGGCTACAAATTCGCTGCATTTTACCGTATAAATAACCAGCACCCGGTTTCTGATCCCCTTTATGCCGTTCTTTCGCCCATATCCAAGCCAGCGCACATCCTGCAAATCCACATCTGTCCCTCCTCTATTCATATCTGGTATCCTTGGGAGCACCTGTCACCTCGTCCAGATGGCCGGAACGCTCATCATATAAACTGCAGATATTATGAAGATGAACCCAGCTTCCTGGGGAGATGTTTTCTGTTGCGCGCCCGATTACCACCCCGTATTTTATGATATCCGCTCCTGCCTCAATCATTCTCAGGGCAATCTTATGTCCGGCCGGAACCTTCCCAACTGCTTCCACCGACGGAAAAGAAGTGTCTCCCCGCAGCAATACATTTCCGGGATGCAAAGGTCCCAGAGCGGTTGCCACATTGTCCGAAAAATGTATCTGAAATGCAATCACGCCTTTTCTCCTTTCTCCTTTTCTGCCTCTTTTGGGAGCGCATAAAGCTCTTCCCCAAGGCTGATTACAGAATTCCAAAAGTAGCAAATGCCTCTGTGGCACTCATTCCGCTTTCAATTGCCTTACGTACCTTTTTCTCTCCCGCAGCTTTTAAAAGCGCCTTTTCCAGAACTTCCTCTGCCACTTCCTTCGGAATGATCAATACACCGTCAATATCACCGAAAACCAGATCCCCGTCATGTATCGTCACCTGGCCGATCTCAATGGTACAGCGGTAGTCATAAACATACGTGCGTACGCTGGAATCCTGGGCCCAGCATGCCCTGGCAAAAACCGGCCAGTTTATATCCAGCACCTGAGGAGTATCACGGGTATAGCCATCCACTACGGCACCTGCTGCCCCCCGGACCTTTGCGGTGGTTGTCAGCAGTTCTCCCCACAGGGCACTGTTATGAGCACCGGTTGCAATGTAGACTTCATTGGGCCTTAACTGGTCCAGAGCCTCTGTCAGATATCCGAAGGGTTTTTCCGGCATACCGTATACATCGTTTTCCAGTACCGTACAGGCATAACCTGCCAGCTTAATCCGGTTATCCGGCTCTTCTGAATTTCCGAAAATCCGGACCGGCGCCAGTGCAGCCAGAGGACGGATCTCCGCAGGAAGAAACTGATGAGTATACCCCATCTGATCCAGGATATCTCCCACCACCGGAGTATATAATCTGCTCTTCATCAGCTCAAACATTTCTTCATCGTTTTTCCATACAGCCATAATGATAAACTCTCCTTATTATAATCCTAGTAAATCGGATATTCGCAATCCGCTTCCCTGCCTAATGAGGTAAAAAATGCTGCTGCAGCACCTGGACGGAACGCAGCAGCCGATTCTGTTTTCCTTATACCGGCATGATCATATTCGGCAGGAACATGACAAATGCAGGAATATAGGTAACAATCAGTAAAACGAGCAGCATAACCAGATAGAACGGCACCAGAGTCTTCGAAAGACGTTCAATGGGAATTTTGGATATGGCAGCTCCGATAAACAGGGTGGACCCAACCGGCGGGGTAATCAGGCCGATTCCCAGATTAACGATCATGATAACACCAAAGTGAACCGGGTCCACCCCAACACTGGTGGCGATAGGAAGGAGAATCGGAGTCAGGACCAAAATGATACAGCTCATATCCATCATGGTTCCAAAAATCAGCATCAGAACGTTCATCATGACCAGAATTAAATATTTGTTGGTCGTTATACCAAGAATTGCATTGGAAATAAGGACCGGTACTTTTAAATAGGTCAGCAGCCATCCAAAAGCAGATGAGGTTGCGATCAGGATCAGGACAATTGCCAGCGTATTCAAAGCGTTCTCAATGACATACCAGACGTCTTTTATTTTCATTTTCCGGTATATAAATATGGATACGAAAAATGCCCATACAACTGCAATGGCAGCGGATTCTGTGGCAGTAAAAACACCGGCAACTACTCCCACCACAACAATCATCACCGTAAACATTCCCCATACGGCCTCTCCGGAAACCCTGATCAGTCTCTTAAGGCTGAAGGCCCCGCCCTTGGGATAATTTTTCTTTATGGAAATAATATAACTATAGATCATCAGGGCGACGCCTAAAACAACGCCCGGAACAAAGCCGGCAAGGAAAAGGCGCCCTATGGACACACTGCCGGCAACCGTAGCAAAAATAACCATATTGTGGCTGGGAGGTATGAGAATCCCCTGTACAGAGCTTGCCATGGTAACATTTGTGGCAAAATCATCATCATATCCCTGATCTACCATCATCGGTATCAGGATCGTGCCAAGAGATGCCGTATCTGCTGCGGAGGAACCGGAAATGCCGCCGAAAAACATGGAAGCCACAATATTTACCATGGCAAGACCGCCCTGGATCCAACCTACCAATGCATCGGACAAATCAATCAGACGGTCTGAAATCCCGCCCTTTCCCATGATCTCACCTGCAATAATAAAAAACGGAACTGCCATCAGGGAAAAAGAAAACACACCTTTTACCATCAGCTGGACCACCTGCATCAGCGGAAGCTTTAAATAGGCCATGGTAATGACGCTGGATACACCGATGGCATATGCCACCGGCATGCGGAAGGCAATAAAGCCAAAAAACGTAGTAAGCAATAAAATGATTGCAACGGATTCATTCACCATTTTATTTTCCTCCTTTCTTTTCATAACCCGCCGGGGTCTTGCCCAGCAATTGCAAAAGGAACAGAAGAAAACGTTCACTCTGCATCAAAAGCATGCAGATACCGGCAATGGGCACTGAAGCATACAAAACGCTTTGCTTGCAGCCAAGGCCTGACATGATACTGGCCTGCATCAGCTTTGTAAATTGGATTCCGTACACGATCATGAACACGCTGAATGCAAAAATACAGAAATGACTCATGGCCTTTAAAAAATCAATGGCCTTTGTTGGCAGCAGATAATCAATCAGCATAACGCGGATATGAGTATCTGTGCGGACGGCAAGGGAAGCACTGATCAGTGCCATATATACCATACAAAGCAGAATGGCCTGTTCTCCCCACCTGGGAGTGATGTGCAGTATGTATCGGCAAAACACCACAAATGTTGTAATGCAGATAGAGGCAATGAAAACAATCTTGCAAAATGACATAAACAGCCAGTACACAGCATCATAGAATTTCTTCACTTATGTCTCCTCCTAACAAGTATTATAGGAATCACTCAGATAACAGAAGGGCAGAACATCTCTGCCCTTTTAAACCATGGATATTTACTTCTGAACCTCAAGCATTTTCTGTAACAGATCTTCCATTCCGGCGGTATAGCTTGCCCATACACTCTCACAGGCAGCCTGGGCTTTCGCCTTGTCTTCATCGGTCATTTCAATAATGGTAACGCCTTTATCTTCCAGTTCTTTCCGGAGAGCAGTCTCTTCTGCCTCGATTTCACCTTTGTTCCAGTCTGATGCCTTCTGTCCGGCTGCCAGTAAGATCTCCTTGTCCTCTTCACTTAAGGCATTCCACTTTGCTTCCGCCATCATAACGATTCCAGGGCTGAAAGTATGTCCGCTCATTAAATAATAAGGAGCGACTTCATAGAATTTATTGGAGGCATATCCCGGCAGACCATTTTCAGCTCCATCTACGACGCCTGTCTGCAGGGAACTGTATAACTCGCTGTAAGAAATCGGTGTAGGCTGTGCACCCAGCGCTGACATGGTATCCATCATAAGAGCTGTTTCCGGCACGCGGATCTTTTTGTTCTTAATATCATCCAATCCCTTAATCTCCTTGGAGGTGAACATATTACGAGCCCCTTCATCGGTATAAAATAACCCTACCATTCCGGCACCCACTTCACTTCCTTCTGTTAAGAATGCCTGACCCAATTCCTTTTCTTCCAGAACCTTCCACATTCCTTCACGGCTGGAAAAGATAAACGGCAGTCCGAATATGTTTAATTTCTTAAAACCATAATCGGATAAGGAGTTGGTGTTTCCGCGATACATGTCAACAGTTCCCCCGCCCATTTGCAAAGCATTCAGACAGGTTTTTTCATCCCCCAGGGTTGATGCGGAATATACCTCGATCTTAATGCGGCCATTGGACATATCGTCAACGTAAGCGGCAAACTTGTACCCCACCTTGGTATTGATGTTGTCATCGCTGTTTAATTCTGCGTACTTAAAAACAAGCTCCGGCGCAGCGGAACCGGTTTTTGCTGCTGTGGTTTCTGCTGCCTTTGTCTCTTTTGACGGTGCTGCAGTTGTGGCTGCATCGGTAGAACCGGATCCGGATCCACAGCCTGCCAGGCTGGCTGCCATAGCAGTTACAAGCGTCATAGCCAGTAATTTTTTCATGATCTTTCCTCCTGAATAAAATTAGAATATAGTTTTTGCAAGACCTTTTCAGTTACTAAAACGTTTCAAAAGCCTTATGCAAAAAGATTATAATATATTCACCTTTTTGTCAATAATATTTTTATAATTCTTAATATTTTGTGCATTATTTTACTTCACCTCATTTTATCACTTCTAATAATAAAATATTTTCTTATAAAACGACAACATTATGGTATTTTGTTCATTTTTACATAAAAAACGTTTTAGTATTTACTTTTAAAACCGCATATGATACTATATTTCTGCAAATGTCCGATTTCAGAAGGGAGTAAATAATATGGAACAGTCTTTTGATCCAAAAATTATTATGCATGTTGCTATAAGCAAAGAGCAGTTTTGCAGTTTTTCCAATTTCCAGGCATTTCGTTTGCATCACCGTTTTTTAAGCCTGATTGCATTTGCAGCCCTGCTCTTTCTGTTTGGATGGTTCCAGCTTATAACCGGAAGCCAGGTTCTGTGTGCTGTCTTTGCAGGGATAGGATTCCTGTTTCCTGCAGTTTATCTGTATCAATACAAAAACAGCGTAAAAGCACAGATACAAAAACTTCATCTGGAAGATAACCCATATGAGGCATACACCATTCACCTTAACCACAGCGGCATTTCTGCAGACACCAAAAAGGAGCACAGTTCCTATGACTGGAAAGATCTTTCTGCCGCTCATAAAGTCGGAGACTGTACATTTTTGTATTACACACAAAAACGGGCATTTATTCTTCCCGACAACTGCATCACAAAAGGCACAAAAGAAGAGCTATGGCAGCTTCTTTGCAGCAATATGCCAAAACATTCCGTAAAGAAATGGAGAAGACAATTATGAAAATCGTAACCTTTGAAACCTGGTGGGTCAGCAGAGAACATTGTCTATTTGACAAAAAACGCCAGGGAAACGCAGCTATGGACTGGGATGTCATTGCAATCCGAATCGGCACAGACACAGGGGTCTATGGAACCGCCACCTGCCTGGCGGCCAGAAGCGGCGCAGTCAGCGAAGCTTATCTTTATGATAACATTGCGCCGGTTATCCTTGGACGGGACCCTCATGACCGGGAAGCGATCTGGCACGAGCTTTGGAACATTGACCGTCACCTGACATTTTTCCCGGTGTATCTGCCTGGCCCCATTGACGTTGCTTTATGGGATATCTGCGCCAGGGAAGCAGGGATCCCGCTATATAAATACATTGGAGCATACCGAAGCAGTCTTCCGGTTTATGCCAGCGGAAATTTTCATTCCACAGTTAAGGAATACGTTGACGAGGCTCTTCATTACAAAGCATTGGGAGTTCCCGGTTATAAGGCCCATCCAGCCGGACCTGCGGCCTTTGATATGGAGGTACATAAGGCCCTTCGGGATGCCGTTGGCTCTGACTACATTCTGATGAGCGATCCTGTTGCTGAATACACCATGGGAGATGCGGTAGCCATAGGCCGCCAGCTGGAAGGGTTGGGCTACAAATGGCTGGAGGAACCATTCCGGGATTTTGAACTTTATAAGTACACCGAGCTTTGCCGGACCCTGGATATCCCCATTGCCGCAACGGAAACAACCAGAGGTGCACACTGGGGCGTAGCTCAGGCCATTGCCCAGCGGTCTGCGGATATTGTCCGGGCAGATGTAAGCTGGAAAGACGGCATTACAGGGACCTTAAAGATCGCACACATGGCAGAAGGCTTCGGTTTGAACTGCGAAATTCATACAACTACCATGAACTATATGGATTTGGTCAACCTCCATGTCAGCTGTGCAATTCGTAACTGCGAATATTTCGAATATTTCGTCCCCGAAGAAAACTATCAGCTGCCCATGAAGGGAAAGCTGCCAATTAAAAACGGAATCATTACGGTACCGGATAAACCAGGCATCGGCGCCGAGCTTGACTGGGAACTGATCGAAAAGTCCTGCCGCAGTCACCGTAAACTAGAACTTTAATGAGGAGAATATCATGAAAGAGTTAGAAGGACGTGCCGGAATCATTACCGGCGGAAGCAGCGGAATCGGACTGGCCATGGCAAACGCACTGGCCGAGGCCGGCGCTGCAGTATACATTATCAGCCGTTCCGGAAAGACAAAAGAAGGATATGAGGAAAGCATAAAGGGAACCGAACATATCAAAGGTGATATCAGTGATTTCCATGCTATGGAAAAGATCTGCCAAGAGCTTGCCGCCCGTCACGGCGGCCATCTGGATTTTCTCATAAACAATGCCGGCGCAACGTTTAAATGTCTGGCACAGGATTTTCCAGAAGAGGAATTTAACCGGATCATAAACGTCAATGTGGCCTGCGTATTCCGCATGAGCCAGATCTGCTATCCGTTTCTAAAGAACAGCCCATATAAAGGCAGAATTGTAAACATCTCCAGCATGAGCGCTCATCTGGGCTTTTCCCAGGTCGTTCCCTACTGCACCAGCAAGGCTGCCGTATGTGGAATGACCCGCGGTCTTGCCGTGGAATGGGCGGAAGATGGCATCTGCGTCAACAGCATTGCTCCAGGGTGGTTCCACAGCAAAATGTTAGACGACATCATGGATGAGGAACGCGGTGCTAAAATCCTCGGACGTATGCCAATGCATAAGCTGGGTCATGCAGAAGATCTCGGAGCACTGGCCAGATTGCTGATCGGACCCAATGGCAGCTATATCACCGGTCAGGATTATGCCTTAGACGGCGGAGCTTTGGCTTATGGCTATTGATCTCCCAAAAGCCAGTCCCGTTTCTGCCCTCCTCTGTCTAGCTGCTTGTTTTATTTGTCTCTCTTCCTTCCCTGCCAGCGGAAAAAGCGAGGAAACCTTATCAGTTTCCAGGCTATGGGAAGAAAAAGGCAATGAAACAAATGGACTTATGCTGTCAAACGATGAACTGAAAGCAGATTCTAAGGAAGGCGGCAATTACTACGGAATCATGACCGTCCCTTCTTTTGACCGGATTACAGTAAAATGGACCGGTAAAGGAAATCTCAAGATTTTCCTGCGGGTCCAGGACGATGATCCCAATAACGTCAGCGACTGGCAGCCCATATCTGGAAACGGCGGCAGTTACCTTTACCGAATGGACGGAATTTTAAGCTTTCAACCTTTTAAACAGGAACCCCAATATCGAAATCTTGAAATACACGCAGAGTTTTCGCCCGGTACCTCCCTGCAGGAAATAACTCTGGATTTTTCCAAAGAAGAAAACAACGCAAAGTCCACTCTTGTACTGATTGTTGTCATGCTCCTGTCCGGCTGCGTGCTGTATCTGAAAAAAAGACGGATCCAGGATCTTCAATAGCATGAATTACTCTCAGAGTGTAAACTGATCCTTACTTATGCAAACAACTTTAACTCTAAATCAAATGCTCCTTTCAGTGAGAATTAAGATACGATAATTCTCATTGAAAAGGAGCATTTTTATGGGAGTTGCAAAAGAATAAATCAAGCGGAAGGAATGACTGCTCCGAAGATGAGCAACTGTTCTCATGGCAGAAATTCATAAAAATAAGTCAAAAAATTTCCGCCGATTATTTTGGCTATGGTTTCCTCTGAATGACCCCGCCTCAGCAATTCCGCCGTAATTTCTGGAATCTGGGCATGGCTAGTAATACAGTCTTCCTTTGGTTTTTCTATATTATGTCCAGATACTGCCATAAAATAGGAGTCGCACAAATCAAAACCAAAACCAACATGAGAATCACCGGCAAGACGAATGACATGCTCTAAATGATCACACATTTTGGGAACTGAATCCAGAGAGGGATCTGCTCCGACAATATCTTTATAAGCATTCAGCCCCATGATTCCGTTTTGCTTTGCCAGCACAAGGATCTGCTCATCTGTTAAATTCCGGTAATTCATATGAATGCTTCGGGCATTGGAATGAGTTGCAATAAAGGGCTTTGATGTCAGGGAGGCTAATTCTTTAAAGCCCTCATCATTTAAATGGCTGATATCCAGAAACATAGGTATTTCTTCCATAAGAGCTACGGTTTCCCGCCCCAGCAGCGATAATCCGCCTTTTATATCTTTTAAATCCGAGGCATTACAGCAGCCCTCTGCAAAATAATTCCTTCTGCTCCAGGTAAGGCTAGCTCCTCTCACCCCCATTTCATAAAAAGCCCATAAAAGATCCTTTTCAGCGCCAATGGGATCAAGTCCTTCCATATAAAGGATGATTCCTATTTTATCTGATGCCAGTACAGTTTCCAGATCATGTTTTGTTTTTACTAACAATACCTCATCAGACACAGATTTTAAGTCCATCAATAAGGCGCTGATCTGATTTAAAGCCTGTTTCAGTCCTCTCTCAGGCAGATCCTGGCTGACAACAAACACAGAAGATACAACCAGATTCACACCGCCTTTTTTTAAATTATCCAGATAGTGGTTCCTGATTACTTCCTTTTCTCCGGACTGGTATCTTAGATGGATTTCCGCTGCCAAATCCAAATGAGCATCGACCACGGGATGCTTTTTATGTATCTGCATTGCAGCATTCCAATAATCATCATTTATTCGGGCCATTTTTTTCTCCATATTTACGTTTTTTAGTAAGAATCAATTTTTAAATACCTTTAAGCAGGAAACCATGTGATCGGGCGCGGCCTCCATGAGTTCAGGAGTTTTTTGCAGGCATTCAGGGGCTGCATACCTGCACCGTGTATGAAAAGGACAGCCTGATGGCAGATTCACAGGACTTGGCAGATCTCCCTCCAAAAGCTGCATTTTTTCAAAAGACTTTTCTCCAACAATGGGAATGGCACTTAATAAGGCCTGTGTATAAGGATGCAGGGGATTTTTGTACAATTCCTTCTTGTCCGCCAGTTCCACGATCTGTCCTAAATACATGACGGCGATTCTGTCTGCTATATGGTGTACCACACTTAAATCATGAGAGATAAATACCAGAGATAAATGCAGCCGTTTTTGCAGTTCCATTAAAAGGTTAATAATCTGGGACTGTATGGACACATCAAGTGCGGAAACCGGCTCATCACATAGAATCAGCCTGGGATTTACAGATAATGCCCTGGCAATTCCGATTCTTTGTCTTTGTCCTCCGGAAAATTCATGAGGATATCTGGTAATATAGTATTTGTTTAACCCGCACAGCTCCATTAGCTCCACAATTCGCTGGAGGCGTTCCTTTTTATTGGAATAGAGCTTTTGAACGTCCATTGGTTCCCCAATAATATCACCGACAGTCATCCGGGGATCCAAGGAAGCGTAGGGATCCTGAAACATAATCTGAATATTTTTTCTGTAAGGGCGGAATCTTTTATCATTAAAACCGGTCACATCCTCCTGATCATATAAAATGGTTCCGCCGGAAGGCTGTATAAGCTTTACAAGCGTACGCCCCAGCGTGGTTTTACCGCAGCCCGATTCTCCTACAATGCCCAGGGTCTCCCCTTCTTTTATACCGAAGCTCACCTGGTTTACCGCCTTTACATAGAGCTTTTGGCCATTTTTCCCTTTCTTCTTTAAGGAAAACCATTTTGAAAGATTTTTCACTTCCATGATGTATTCACTCATTTATTTTCCCTCCCAGTCAGATGCATACCGAAAGCAGCGTACCGTTCCGGACGGCCGGCCAATAAATTCGGGCTTTTCACGAAAGCATTTATCACAGGCATAGTCACATCTGGGAGCAAACAAACAGCCCTCATGTTTTTCCAGAAGATTCGGAACCATGCCTTTTATCATATACAAGTCTTTCTCTGTATCTTCCGTGATTTTGGGTACAGAGGACAAGAGCGCTTTCGTATATGGATGCAGGGGACTTAGAAAGATATTCTCACCGGCGCCGTATTCCACGATTTTTCCCGCATACATGATAATAACCTTATCTGCGACAGAAGAGATAACACCAAGATCATGGGTAATGAGCATAACAGCCATATGTAAGGACTTCTTTAATTCCTCAATCAGCTGCAAAATCTGCGCCTGTACGGTAACGTCTAAGGCTGTGGTAGGTTCATCACAGATCAGTAAATCGGGGCTGCAGGCCAGTGCCATGCCAATCATAACTCTTTGGCGCATTCCTCCGGATAATTGATGAGGATATTCCCCATATCTTTGCTCCGGAAGGGGAATCTTAACCAGACGAAGCATTTCAATTGCTTTTTGCTTAGCCTCCCTGCGGGATATTTTCTGATGAATCCGCAAGGTTTCTGCAATCTGTATTCCAACGGTCATAACAGGGTTTAAGGAGGTCATGGGTTCCTGGAAAATCATCGCAATTTTTCCGCCCCGTATTTTCCGCATTTCAGCGTTGCTTTTCTTTAATAAATCCTCACCTTCAAAAAGGACCTCACCGCCTGCAATTCTCCCGGGGGGATCCGGCACCTGGCGCATAACAGAGAGCGCCGTCAAGCTCTTTCCGCAGCCGGATTCCCCTACCACGCCAAGGGTTTCTCCCTGTCTGATGCAAAAGGATATGCCGTCTAATGCTTTTACGTTTCCTTCTTCCAGGAAAAAGTGAGTCTGTAAATCTTTTACTTCCAATAAAATATCTTTTTCCATCGTACATTCCTCCTACATATTTTTCAGTTTCGGATCCAGGGCATCTCTAAGGGCATCCCCTAAGGTATTAAAGGCCAGAACGGTGATCATAATGGCAATGCCCGGATAAATGCTGAACATAGGCTGCTGTCTTAAAAAGGTCCGTGCCGTACTGATCATCTCCCCCCAGCTTGCAGTGGGCGGCGCCACACCAAGGCCCAGAAAGCTTAATGTGGCCTCCAGCATAATATCGCTTGGGATATCCAGTGTGGTGATGACAATGATGGTGGATAAACAGTTGGGAATCATATGCTTTACCATGATCCTGAAATCAGATGCACCTGCTGCCCTGGCTGCCTCTGCATATTCTTTTGTACGCAGCTGCAAAACCTGACTTCTGATCAATCTGGCATGTCCTGTCCAGCCGATCACACCGATTGCAATGAATACATTCATAATTCCCTGTCCCAGAATAAACATGACCGCAATCGCAAATAAGATAAAGGGAAAAGAGGCGAAAATCTCAATAATTCTGGATAATACCGTATCAATCTTTCCCCCATAGTAACCGGCCGCAGTGCCCACGATCACCCCTATGGTAACGGCAATGGCTTCAGCCACAATACCGACGGCCAGAGAGATCCTTGTACCGTAAATAATACGGGAAAGAATATCTCTTCCATAATTATCCGTCCCCAGCGGGTGCGCGGCCGAAATGTCTGCAAACTTGTTCAGCACATCCTGCTCATAAGGATCATGAGGAGCGATGAACGGTGCAAAAACAGCAATGACAGCCAGCAAAATAATAAGGACCAGACAAACCATGGCAAATTTATTTTTTTTAAACCGTTTCCATGCATCCTTATACAGGCTGGTGGATTCCAGATCACTCATTCCGATTTCTTCGTATAAAGCATTTCTGTTAAACAATGATTGTAATATTTTCATAACTGATTCCCCTTACGAAACTCTGATACGGGGATCAATTACCCCGTAGAGTAAATCAATAATCAAATTGATCAGAACAAATAGTGCGGCAGTATACAAAACAGTGCCTTGTATCACCGGAATATCACGGACCATAATCGCATTGATCGCTATTTTTCCGATACCTGATATGGAAAAAATGGTTTCTATGATCATGGAACCAGTTAAAATGGATTTCATCTGTGTGCCGGATAAGGTAACAATGGGGATGGCTGCATTCCTCATGACGTGCCTTATAATGATCATGACTTCATGAACGCCCTTTGCCCTTGCAGTTTTTACATAATCCTGAGAAATGGCATCCAGCACACTGGTACGGACCAGTCTGGCCATGGAACCGGCATAGGTTGAACCAAGAGCAATCATGGGAAGAATATAACCGGAGAGAGACTTGAGTCCGGATATAGGCAGCCAGTGCAGTTTTAATCCAAAGATGATCTGAAATACAATTGCAATCCAGAACACCGGCAGAGAGATGCCAAGCATTGCAACAATCATGAATACCTTGTCCGCCGGCTTTCCGCGGAAAACGGCTGCCAGGGTCCCGCAGATGATCCCTATAAAACCGGAAAATAAAAAAGAGATGGTCCCTACTTTTAAGGTTGCGGACAGGCCTGATGCCAGCATATTTATTACGGAAGTTTTTTCAAAATAGCTGTTCCCCAGATTACCGCTGAAGGCATTCAGTACAAAGCTTAAATATTGTACAGGAAGCGGCCGGTCCAGTCCCCATTCACGCCTCAGATTTTCCACCGTCTGGGGGGAAGCGCTTTTATCAAGCATAACGGCAACCGGGTCACCGGGAATTACATTTAATAACAGAAAAGTAACCAGGGTAACACCGATTAAAACAATGAATGCCTGACCCAATCGTTTCACAAAATATTTTGCCATAAGACATCCTTCCTATCCTTTCTTTTCATATAGGGACAGATGTCTGCGATCTGTCCCTAAGTACCGGCCGGCTGACAGAAATCCTATGCCTGATCCTGGTATTTACCGTTTATTGACTACTGCGTTTTCATAGCTGTACAAGAAATCACTCTTATAGACAACACCTGTGACTCTGTCAGAAACCATATAATATTCAGAAGCGCAGAACAGAGGCACTTCAGCATAATATTCGGTTGTCAGCCATCTTTCTATGTCAGAATAAAATTTGATCTTTTCATCCGGATCTGTTATTTTTCTTCCTGCTTCAACCTGAGCATCATACCAGGCAGAATCCTCTGCATTATATTGGGAGCTAAATCCATTTGCAAAATTGTCGGATACGGAACTGTGGTACAGCAGATATAAGAACATATCAGGATCCACATAGTCCGCATACCAGGTGATCATATACATCTGTGTTCCGCCATCCTGTTTTCTCTTCTCCGCCCAGCTTCCCGGATCACACAGTTCTAATTCCATGTTGATATTGGACGCTTTTAACTGGGCCTGTAATACCTGGAAACACTCCACGATCGTTTCCGTGTTTTTGACAGCTGCCTTAAAAGTCAGGCCGTCAGGATATCCGGCTTCTGCCAACAGCTCTTTTGCCTTTTCCGGATTGTATTCATGAACAGGATTGTTTTCATCATAACCTGGAATTCCTTTTGGTATCAGGCTGTTTCCAGGGGTATGGGCTCCTTCGTAATAGTCGTTGCACAAAGCATTCAAGTCTACGGCATAAGCAACTGCCTCTCTGACCAGTTTGTTATCAAAGGGTTCAACTGCCATGTTAAAATGCAACGCCCAGATTCCCATAAATTCCTGGTATTTTACATTGTCAGATAACTGGGGATCTGCCAGATAATCCTGTGCAAGAGAAGTCGGTAAGGTACAAACGTCAATATTGCCGGCTTCAAACTCCATAAGTCCTGTATTTTCATCCATGTTGGTAATAACAATCTTATCTGTGGCCTTGGCACCGCCGAAATAGTCATCAAATTTTGTTAAAACGATTTCTTCCTTGGGAGTAAAGCTTTCTACTTTGTAGGAGCCGGTTCCTATGTATGTTTCCAGACCCCACTTATCTCCGGCGGCCAGGCATGCCTCCTTTGGTATGATTGCAAGAGGAGAAGCGGCAAGAATCGATGTAAAGGCTGAAAATGAGTAATTTAATTCAATGGTAAAGGTATAGTCATCTACTTTTTGAATTCCGGAAACTTCTGTTGCGGTTCCGTCTTCCATCTCATAAGCGCCCTTAATCACATCATCACAAAGCCACGTCATATTGCTTCCCGTTGACGGATCAAAGAAACGGTTAAAAGTAAAGATCACATCATCGGCTTTTAATTCTGTCCCGTCATGGAATTTAACTCCTTTTTTCAGTGTGCAGGTATAAATCAAACCATCCTCAGATATTTCAGGAGCTTTTTCCAGCAACAGGGGATATAATTCCAATGTTTCGTCATCCTTTCCCATAAGCGTATCGGTAATGGTATCAGAAATCTGGAATACGGTATTCTGGGAAGTAAGCATGACATCCATATTTCCCAAAGTATCAAGTAAAATTCCCACTTTTAAGGTATTGTCATCTCCTGAGGGAGAGGAGTTTGGGGAGGTATCCGCTTTTGCAGCCGGTTCTCCTGTTGTCTGTGCACCTGTGGATTTTGTATTGCTCCCGCAGCCGGTTAAGCCGGCCAATAACGAAACGCAGGTAACCAAAGCAAATAGTTTTTTCAATTTGTTTCTCTTCATACTAACTCCTCCTGTTTGTTTAAGAACCCTGGACGATGTTTACACGCAAAAACACGGCAGAGGTGTTTTAAGCACCTTTGCCGTGTTATTATGGTAATACTATAACAACCTTTTCTATTTGTCAACATTTTTTTAGCTGAGAGTAAAATTTTTTGAAAATTCCATTGTTAATCTCCATATCTTTTCATAATCGCAGTCAGCTTAATACCATGAGTATCTCCGCAGGCTTATCAAATTGGTTTTTAAAGGTATGAGGACATTTTGCAGGTATCAGTAAGCTGTCACCTTCTGTCATTTTAATGGAGGCATCGCCTAATTCACAGTACATATCCCCTTTTAAAACCAGGATGAACTCATCGGTGGTATGCTCCACCCTGCTGCCTGTACCCAGGTCTCCGGGTTTTAACACACAGACCATTGCCTTTATTTTGCTGGTATTTGTATGATTCTGCATGATGATTTCATAAGTCAGATCCAATTCGTCAATATAAAGAGGATTTCGTTCTCCCTTTTTTACTAAAATATATTCATTCCCGCTTACATCAGAAACAGGATCAGAGCCAGGATTGTCATCGGATAAAAGATCCGTAACATCAAGGTCAAAGGCAAAGGCAATCTTTCGAAGGGTATTCAGGGTGGGAGTTCTCAGCTGACGTTCCAGCTGGGATAAATACCCTATGGTATAGCCGGTCTTTTGACTTAAGTCTTCTAAAGTGAGCTTTTTTTCTTTTCTGATTTTTCTTATGCTTTTCATTCTCTTCTCCATGGCATTGAGTTTAATTACAGTATAATGGTTCATTCATGAAAAAGAAAGCATGAAATTTCATCTATGCCCCATAACTAAAAGAAACCCCATTTTTCCGTTTGAAATGGGGTTTCCTGACAATCTGGGGCCTCTCAAAAGTGAGAGACCTTATTTACAAAACTATACCGGATAAACCTTGCTTTCCTTATCTGCCAAGGAAGAATCTACGCCGGTCTGCTGAGCGGCCCGGTACTCAAAGAACTCTTTTGCTACACCCGGGAACAGGGCATAGGATAATACATCCTCATCCTGCTGCTTCCACTGGGCACATTCCTTTTCAAACCGCTCCAGCTGGGGAGCAATTAAATCCGCCGGACGGCAGGTGATCGGCGTCTCATCGCCGATGATCTTTTTCTGCACCTCTGCATCAAAAGGCTTAACCGTCTGTCCGAATTCGCCTAAGAATATCTTCTTAGTTTCTTTTGTTACGATCTTATAGCGTTCCCCGCTTATGACATTCAGCACTGCCTGAGTCCCTACAATCTGGGAAGACGGAGTAACAAGAGGCGGTTCTCCGAACTCTTTTCTCACTCTGGGTATCTCCTGAAGAACATCCATATACCTGTCTTCCTGGCCCGCTTCCTTTAGCTGGCTGACCAGATTGGAAAGCATGCCGCCGGGCACCTGGTACTGAAGGGTTTTGATATCCACGCCCAATACCTTGGGATTTAAGCGTCCGCTCTTTAAAGCCTCTTCCCTGACAGGCTGGAAGTATGCGCAGATCTCTGCCAGAAGGTTCTGGTCAAAGCCCGTGTCATAAGGCGTTCCCCGGAAGGTCTCCACCATAACCTCTGTTGCAGGCTGGCTGGTACCCAGTGCAAGGGGTGACATTGCTGTGTCAATGATATCACAGCCCGCTTCCACTCCCTTTAAATAGGTCATGGACGCAACACCGGAAGTATAATGTGTGTGCATGTCAATGGGAAGCTTTGTAGATTCTTTTAAGGCACGGACCAGTTCGTCAGCCTTATAAGGCGTCAAAAGCCCTGCCATATCCTTGATGCCGATGGAATCCGCTCCCATATCCTCGATCCTTTTTGCAATGTCCTTCCAGTAATCCAGGGTATAGGCCTCTCCCAGAGTGTAGCACAAAGCCACCTGTGCATGGCCCTTTTCCCTGTTACAGGCAGTCACTGCGGTCTGTAAGTTGCGGAGATCGTTAAAACAGTCAAAGATACGGATGATATCAATGCCGTTTGCCAGAGATTTCTGGACAAAGTACTCTACTACATCATCTGCATAATGGTTATAACCCAGAATATTCTGCCCCCGGAACAGCATCTGCAGCTTTGTATTCTTAAAGCCATCTCTCAGCTTTCTAAGCCTTATCCAGGGATCTTCCTTCAGAAAGCGAAGGCATGAGTCAAAGGTTGCGCCGCCCCAGCATTCCACCGCATGATAACCAACCTGATCCATCTTTTCCACAATGGGAAGCATCTGTTCAGTAGTCATTCTTGTAGCAAGCAAAGACTGATGAGCATCACGGAGAACTGTCTCTACAATCTTAACCGGCTTTTTTACTATTTCTGCCATTGTCTTACCTCCTGGTTATTATTCATTCATCTGATTGAAGGAAAGGCTTAATGCCTTTCCAAATTATCTTACTCCGAATATTGCCATAAACGTACCGGCCGCAACCGCGGTGCCGATAACGCCTGCCACATTAGGTCCCATGGCATGCATCAGCAGGAAATTAGTCGGATCCGCCTCAGAGCCCACCTTCTGGGATACACGGGCGGACATGGGAACAGCTGATACGCCTGCGGAGCCGATGAGAGGATTCACCTTGCCTCCGGTAACCTTACACATCAGCTTGCCAAACAGCACGCCTGCTGCTGTTCCTATTGAAAAGGCTACCAAGCCCAGAACCACGATTTTTATGGTGTTCAAATTCAGAAATGCTTCTGCGCTTGTTGTTGCACCTACTGAAGTTCCCAGCAGAATTACCACGATATACATCAAGGCATTTCCGGCCGTCTCTGTCAGCTGCTTCACTACGCCGGATTCCCTGAATAAGTTTCCTAACATCAGCATGCCCACCAGAGGAGCTGTTGTAGGAAGAATCAGACACACCACCGTTGTTACGATAATGGGAAATAAGATCCTTTCAAGCCGTGATACGGGACGGAGCTGCTCCATCTTGATCTTTCTTTCTTTTTCTGTTGTCAGAAGTTTCATGATCGGCGGCTGGATAATAGGCACCAGCGCCATATAGGAATAAGCAGCAACCGCAATTGGCCCCATCAGGGCAGTCATTCCCAGCTTTCCAGCAAGGAATATGGAAGTCGGCCCATCAGCCCCGCCGATGATGGAGATGGCCGCAGCCGCCTTATCACTAAAGCCCATAAAAATCGCAAGAAAATAAGCGGAGTATATTCCGAACTGGGCTGCAGCTCCCAAAAGGAAGCTTTTTGGATTGGCGATCAAAGGGCCAAAATCCGTCATGGCTCCCACGCCCATGAAAATCAGGGGAGGCAGGATGCCCCATTCATCCAGTTTAAAGAAGTACAGCAGCAGTCCGCCTCCTGAACCATCTGGTCCGGCCTCCTTCATAATATCCGGATAGATATTGACCAACAGCATACCAAAGGAAATCGGTACCAGAAGCAGGGGCTCAAAGCCTTTCCTTATAGCCAGGTATAAAAATATAAAGGCTACAAGGATCATGATCATATTTCCTGCGGTCAGGTTAAAAAATGCGGTCTGCTGAAGAAGATTGGTAAATGTATTACTAATATAATCCATGTTAATCCCTCCATATGAAACCCGCCTGTTTATCTTTTAAGCGGATCCCATTGTTCTCATTTAAGGAAGTTCGATTCGCCTGGCAGCTCATCGAACGGCTGATTTTCTAAACTCAAGCTGTGTTTTATTCACGTTTATTGAGAAAATCATGCCAAAGTTGCCAAGGTCGCTCCTGCTTCTACGGAATCGCCGACCGCTACATTAACGCTGGCAACTGTTCCATCGGAGGGTGCCACGATTTCGTTCTCCATTTTCATGGCCTCCAGCACAATCAGCACATCCCCCCGCTTAACAGCCTGGCCTGCACTGGTCTTGACTCCAAGGATCTTTCCAGGCATGGGAGCCGCTACCTTTACAGCGCCTTCTGTACCTGCGCTGGTCGCCTTTACCGGAGCCGCTGCTGCAGGAGCCGGTGCTGCCGCGGGGACAGGAGCTGGACTAGGTGCAGAAGGAGCCGGTGCCGCCGGTCTTTTAGCCGCTGCCGGTGCGCCTGCAGATGTGCCTTCTTCCACGGTTACTTCATAAACATTTCCGTTTACTGTAATTGTATAATTCTTCATGATGTTATTCCTCCTGTTTGATTAAGCTTTTTTCCATTTACCGGCCGGTGCACGTTTGATCGAACGGACCACCAGGCCCTGGGGCGAACTTCCAGTGGATGCTGCAATGGCTGCGGTGATTACCGCTACCAGCTCTAAGTCATCTACAAGTTCCTCTTCCTCTTGTGCATCTTGTGCTGCAACAGGGGCAGGAGCCTCCGGAATTGGTTTGGAAGCAGTCTCCTGTGCCTTGCCTTTCATCTTTTCTTCAAATTTACCGATATACCGGAAACCTCCGATCAGCACGCTGATAAATATCAGTACAAGGAACACAGTCCCCATGCCCATCAGGGTGTTGAACACGGCCTTTTCCATCCGTTCGCCTAAGGTATATTCCGGAACAAATGCCACGCCGGTAATCTTAGTGAGCTTTGAATCTGTTGTAATGGAAAATTCCATATTCCTCTTTTCAAATGCCGCATCAACCGTGGCACTATACCCATGGTCAATGGCCTCCACCTTCACATCATCGCTGATGGATACCAAGGCCCCAAGCTCACCTTTTATATTCACCCAGGAATCCACACCCTCTGCCAAGGCGGCATATTGATCCTGGGCAAGCATGTTCTTCTTAAACTCAGCTACCTGGCTGTCTTCAAGGCCGGCATACAGTTCCAGGAAGGAGCCTGGAAGCTGTTCCATCTGCGTTAGGACACCAGCATCGATTTCTTCTGATACGGTATCGGCTTTGCTGCATGCAGATAATGAAAAGAGGCAGGCTGCCATAACAAGTCCCAATACTGCTGGTTTTATATTCAGTTTCATATACCTGTCACCTCATTCTAAATCGTGCCATGTTTTTTTGCCGGACGATCCTCTCTCTTTGTGAACAGCATCTCAAATGCTGCAATGACGCGGGCTCTGGTCTCACCGGCAGCAATGATATCATCCACATATCCTCTCTTAGCTGCGGAAAGGGCGCTGGATTGGAGAAGCTTATAACTTTCCGCCTTATCATTTATAAGGTTTTTTCCATCCTCAGCCTTTGCGATCTCATCGGAATACATGATCTTTACCGCTTCATTCGGTTCCATCATGCCGACACTGGCCGACGGCCACGCATAAACCACATCTGCTCCAATGGACTTGCTGTTCATGGTCAGATATGCAGTTCCAAGGGCCTGCCCAAGAATGACCGTGACCTTGGGAACCGTTGCATTGGCAAAGGCATAGGTAAGCCCTGCTGCTGCCCTGGCAATGGTTTTCTCGGAATATGCAGACGCCTCATATCCTTTTACATTTACGAAGGTAAGCACAGGAATGCTGAATGCATCACAGAAATTAATGAACCTTGCAGCTTTTTCACAGCCCTGCCCGCTTAAAAGGGCATCGTATTCCGCTGTCTTAAGACCGCTTTCATTATAAGACTCCGTTCTGTTTGCAACACAGCCAACTGTCATGCCATTTAAACGGATAAAACCTGTGACCATGGAAGAAGCATATTCCTTCCTGGTCTCCATAAAGAACTGATTATCGGAAATCTGAGCAAGCGCGATCGCCGTATCGCCCACATAATTCTCCAGATCCGAGCATACACGGTTTAAATCGTCACTGCACTCATCATAAGACATGTCATCCTCACTGTTGGCAGGAAGAATGGAAATGAGAGTCCTGATTTTATTTAAAATATCGTCCTCTTCTCCCATAAAATCCACCAGGCCGGTTTCCCTGCTCTGATAGTCCGCGGAAGCTGTATTGCATTTTTCTGTATAATTTCCTTCAATGGCATTGGGGGAATTGACAAAAAGTTTTCCTCCCCTGGTTTCCATAAAGGTAAAGTCTGCCATTGCTGCGGAAACAGCCATACCTCCGCCGCAAGTTCCAAATATTGCCGTTATCTGAGGAATCACTCCGGATGCCAGGGTCTGACTCATATAAATCTCGCCAAATCCGTTTAAGGAGTCTGTTGCTTCCTGAAGTCTTAAGCCAGCACAATCAACCAGGCCGATGACCGGTGCGCCGGTCTTCATCGCCATAGCATAGAGCTTTGTGATCTTCCTTGCGTGCATCTCTCCTACGGAGCCGCCCAGAACCAATGCGTCCTGGCTATACACATAAACAAGGCTTCCTTCAATGGTACCATAGCCAGTGACAACACCGTCAGCAGGAGTTTCCTTTGCCGTCATGTTGAAGTCTGTGCTCCTTGCGGTAACATAGCCGCCAACTTCAACAAAACTGTTCTCATCAAGCAAAGCTCGAATTCGGTCGCTTGCTGAGTTTTTCGTTGAATTACTCATTTTGCAGTCCTCCATTTTGTAATATTTTTATAGCTCTCTGTTAAGTTATTAACAAAAAGCCATAGAATAACACCAATTTATGCCAATTATAATTGTATAACTAATTTAGGCAAATTTCAAGTACTTTTGGCATAAAAAAAGACAGAAAACTATGAATTTCTTACAATCCATAATTTTCCGTCCATTTTTCATGTTAGTATTTTATCACAATCCCATATTTCGGAGCACTTTGCCTTGGTTTTTTTTATCAATAGGCACTGTAAACGCCTATTCCCTGATCTCCGTAATCCCCAGGCTTCCGTCTGATCTTTCCTGAAAAGTGACTTTTGATGTCTCTTCTCCCATGACCACACCTTTATCCGTCATTTTCAGAGAAACGGTATCCACATTGGCCACCGCTACCATAAGATCGTCTCCAAACACCATATCCGGATTCTGTTTAAGCAAATCCTCCAGGCTGTTAAGAGTGATGGTTTCCTCATCACCTGTTATGAAAACACAGGGATAAAACAGCAGATCCCCCAAGGCCTGTAAATCCCGGTCCGCTACCGCCTCCTGGATTTTTTCGGCAAAAGCCTCCACCTTTTTTCCCGGTCCGGAGCTTTCCTCTTCCTCTGTGGCCTCTGTTCCCGGCCCTGACTGGTCCATATCATCTTCCGTTACAGCCTCTTCATCAGCCTTTTCTTCTGTTCCGGATTTCTCCATCCTTACGGCCGCAGTCTCTGTTTTTGCCGTTTCCGAAGATGAGCCGCCTATATCCGCGGCATTTTTCCTGCCGCACCCGGCTGCCAGCACTACGGTCATAACAGCGGCAAAGCAAAATAAACCGATTTTCTTTTTCAGCATTTCCCTGGTTCCTCCCTGCGTCCATTTTCTAGTTCGGCCACAGTATAGCACCTGTCAGGATTATAAGTCAATAGGGTTTCAAAAACCGTAAACCTTAGTCATCTTTCCGTAAGATTCTCGCCCATTTTTTACCAATTATTTATATTCTTTGTGGAGAGTAAATCCCCTCCCCCGCACCTCATTGACCTGGTTTATGATCATGAATGCATTGGGATCAATTCCCATAACAAGCTCATTGAGTCTGGAAAGCTGTCTTGCTGATATTACCGTAAGAACGGCAAAGGAAGCCTTTCTTAAATATCCCCCTTCACTGGCAAGTAAGGTTGTCCCCCTGTCCATCCGGGACTGGATGGCCTGGTTGATCTCTTCATACCTTTCACTGATGATCTTTACCTGCATCTGATTGCGGCCGATCAAAAGCACCTTATCCAGAACCATGGAATACAGAAGCACCAGAAGTATCCCGTAAAGGATCTGCTCCTTATTGGAAAATATCATCTGTGACAGCAGGATCAGACAGTCAAAGACTGACATGGTCATTGACACGGATAAATTCCATTTTTTATTAACAATCAAAGGAGGAATATCCATCCCACCGGTGGAAGCGCCGGCCCGTATTACCATACCGATTCCCAAACCGATTAAAAGTCCGGAAAAGACAGTGGCAAGCATCCGGTCCCCGGTCATTGCCGCCTGGCCGAAAAGATTTTCGAATATCCCCAATATGAAAGGATAATAAAAGGTGCTTATCATAGTGGTCAATGCAAACTGTTTTCCTAAAACAAAGGCTCCCGCCCCGAACATTAAAATATTAAAAACCCCTACAAAAGCAGCTACAGGAATGCCCAGCTGGTGATGGGCAACCAGGGCAAGCCCCGTAGTCCCGCCTGTGATCAGTCCCCCCGGCAGAATGAACAGGGATACGGCCAGGGCATAAATGGTATTACCCACAAGCACTGTGGCAATTTTTTTCATATTCATACTTTTGTAATTTCCTTTCCTTGGATAAACAAACACTTTTACTATATCACGTGATAATGGTTTATACAATTTATTTCTGCCGTTTTCCCCGTCCTCCCCGTGATGACAAAAAACAGGAATCAGGCAGAAAGGAAAGAACTCCATTCCTTTCTGCCTGATTCCTGCAGGTTTATCCTAAAAAGCTGGGATAATTCCCATAACCCCCGGCATGGACAGATATTTATGAACTATGTTTTTTAAGCACCAGGCCGTAGTCAGGCGCTCAGCCCCCTGGGTCAGACACACCGGATAGCTTTTTATAACCTCTCCGTTTAAGCGGTAAGTAACGGTTCCCACCGCCTGACCTTCGCGCACCGGGGCATTTAATTCCTTTGGAAGCTCTGTCTGTACCGTAACCTCTTCCTCATCTGCCAGAAGGAGGTTTAAGCTCTTCTCTTCCCCTTCTCCAATGCCGCAGGATACGGTGACCGGTTCATCTAAGCGTCCGGAGGAAGGGATACCCTCTTTAACCGGAATATCAGGAAAGGTAATGTCCTTATATACGTTCCTGTAATGAAAGCGCTCCATTCCATATTGGAACAGCTTTCTTGCATCCGACCATTTATAGGCCTTATGAGGCGGCCAGCCGCAGCCTAAAAGGGCAATGGTGTAGACTCTTCCGTCATTCTGGGCGGCCCCCACATAGGAATACCCGGCTCCTCCCGTAAACCCGGTCTTTCCTGTAAACGCCCCGTCCATCATGGCCAGAAGGGTATTGTGGTTATTGCAGGAAAAGGAACGTTTTCTTTCCAGGTCTGTAAAGGAATAGCTTTTCGTTGCCGTGATCTCTAAAAATTCCTTCTTTTTTGGAGACTGGCCGATGCAGTAATTCATGATCCTGGCTAAGTCTGCCGCTGTTGTGGAATGTATCTTCACCTGTCCATCCTTTTCTTCCTTGGCATCAAGGCCATTGGGTGTAATAAAATATGTATTTTCACAGCCTAAATCCCTGGCTTTCTGGTTCATCAGCCGGGCAAATCCTTCCTGGCTCCCTCCTATGTGCTCTGCGATCATCATGGCGGCATCATTGTGGGATTCCAGCATCAGGCTGTAAAGCAGATCCTTCAGCAGGAACGTCTCCCCCTTATGAACCCCTAAATGGACCTTGGGCTGGGAAGCAGCATTCTGGCTGGCAGTCACTGTGTCGGAAAGATTCCCGTGCTCCAGGGCAAGTATACAGGTCATGATTTTTGTGGTGCTGGCCATGGGACGGGCCAGATCCTCGTTCTTCCCATATAAGATGCGGCCGGTAGAGGCATCCATCAGAACTGCTGACTGGGCATAAAGATTTAATTCATCCTTTGTCTGAACCGACGCACTTTTTTCTCCTTTCTCCTCTGTTACTGTTGTTTTCTCGTTGACGGCCTCTTTTCCTGCCAGCCTGACCGCAGCAGTTCCTGTCCCCATAATCAGGACAAATACCGCTGCCAGCAGTATTCCTATGGCATGCCTCATGAAAGAGCCTCCCCCATGAATTTATTTTATCCTATTCCGCATTTTTTTCAATTATTCCCTTTACTTTCCGAACGTATTTTCGGTATAATAAAAGAATAAGTGCTTTGAAGATAAAATGATGTCAAAGGAGGGACGGACATGGCACCGGAACCTTTAATTTTCCACATAGATGTAAATTCAGCATTTTTAAGCTGGGAATCTGTCAGACGGCTGGCAGAGGATTCAGGCGCCCTTGATCTTCGCACCATTCCATCGGCAGTAGGCGGCGACGCTTCCTTAAGGCACGGAATCGTTCTGGCAAAGTCCACGCCGGCAAAAGCATACGGGATCATCACCGGAGAACCCATCAGCCATGCCCTGCGCAAATGCCCGGCTCTGACCGTTGTACCGGCCCGGTTTGACGTTTACCTTGAAAAGTCCGGTGAGCTTATGGAGCTTTTATCTGATTACACTCCTGACATTGAAAAATTCAGCATTGACGAAGCCTTTCTTGATATGACCTCCACCATCCATCTCTTCGGGCCCCCCTTAGAGGTGGCAAACCAGATACGGGAAAGGATATGGCGTGAACTGGGCTTTACGGTAAACATCGGCATAGCTCCCAACAAGCTTTTGGCAAAGATGGCCTCGGACTTTAAAAAACCCAATCTCTGCCACACCTTATTTGCCCATGAAATTCCTTCCAAAATGTGGCCTCTTCCTATCCGGGAACTGTTTTTTGTGGGCCATTCCGCCCAGAAAAAGCTGGAAGGCATCGGCATACACACCATAGGAGAACTGGCGGCCTGCAACGTAAGCCATTTAAAGCGCCTTCTGGGGGCAAAATACGCGCTTTTGATCCATGACTATGCCTGCGGCATTGACTCCTCCCCTGTTGCAGAGAGGGAGCCATTAAACAAGGGCTACGGAAACAGCACCACCCTTTCCCATGATGTGGACGACCTTGAAGTAGCCCGCCAGGTCCTCTTATCTTTAAGCGAAACCGTGGGCGCCCGCCTCCGGGCAGACCATGTCTTGTCCGACTGCGTCTGCGTGGAGATTAAGGACTGGAATTTTCAAACCAAGTCCCATCAGGTGACCTTAAACAATCCCACGGACTCCACCACAGTTATTTACGAAAGCGCCTGCAAGCTGCTTGAGGAGCTATGGGACCGCACCCCCTTACGCTTAATCGGCGTACGCACCACCAAGATTTCAGAGGAAGGCTTTTGCCAGCTCAGTCTTTTTGAATCGGAACAGGCCCGCAAAATGAAAGAAATGGAAAAAGCCGTGGATCATATCCGCAGCAAATTCGGCACCGACAGCGTGAAAAGGGCCAGCTTTTTAAAAAAGGATGCCATTGTGGACCATACATCCGGCAGGGGAAAGTCCGGCATAAAATAAGTGTGCGCCTTTCGCCTAAAGCTGTCCTCCCATGGCCTTAAACCCTTCTCCGTATACCTCGTTGGAATCTGTGATAATGATGAATGCTTCCTTATCAATCTCATGGATAGCACGGCGGATGGGCACCACCTGGCTGTTGTTGCAGGCGCACATGACCACCTTCTTTTCATCCCGGGAATAGGAGCCCTGTCCCTGCAGAAACGTACAGCCCCGGCCGGTATTTTCCTCAATTCTCTGAGCCACCTCTTCCTCATGGGAGGTGACCACAAAGACCAGCTTTCCGGCGCCAAGTCCGTACATGATCTTGTCGATCACCATGGTGGTCACTATGGAAGATATCAGGCCCAGGATGACAGCATCCAGGTTGCGGAACACAAAACCTCCGGCAATGATCACGATGGCATCTACCACAAGGGATATTTGTCCGATGGTCAGGTGAGGGAGCAGTTTTCGGATGGCCATGACCAGAAAGTCTGTTCCTCCTGTGGAGCAGTTTCTTAAATAGACGATAGTCAGACCAAGGCCGGAAAAAATCCCGGTACAGGCGGAAGCGTACAGGGGATTTCCCTGGTAAACCGGCAGATAAGGGACCACGTAATCCAGCACAAGGGCAAAGATGACCATGCTCTTCATGGAACGGAGCAAAAACCGCCGGCCCAAAAGCCGGTAGCTGACCAGCACAATGGGAACGTTTAAGACGATGCTGGTAATTCCCATGGGAAGGCCGAACAAATAGCGCAGAATCAGCGCAATGCCTGATACTCCTACGGGTGCGAACTCCGCGTTTACCGCAAAATTATAGATTCCAATATTAAATAAAAATGCTCCCGCCAGATCGCACAGGAGATCAAGTCCCATCTCCTTTGGCGAATATTCCTGTCTGATTGTCATCATGAGTGTGCTGCCTCCATTTCTTCCGCCCTGTTTTCTCCCTATAGAAAATAATCGTTAATTTCAAATTCCTTATTACCGACCTTCACCTTCTTAATGAGGACGTTCACTTCTCCCTCTTCTTCAGAGCAGATCCCTGACACTAAAACCGGTGTCTTTCCATAGGATTCCGTTAAAACCAGTTCTTTATCCATAATTCCCCTGTCTGCCATGGCTTCTGCAAAATCCAGCAAAACCTCCTCAACATCTTCCGTGATGCGGTTTCTTCCAAATTCCATTTCCAATGCTTCATAAGTATCCTGATCAAACATGATTAAAACCCCTCTTTCATTTTCTACCAGCTAATTATAACCCATAGATTCTCCTTGTCAATCGCCACCCTCCATGGTAGAATCTGTTTATGAAAATGACTATGACTTATCCTATAACCCAAATCAAAGAAAAGGTGACTGTGAAACAGTATCTCCTGAACCTGGGATACTCCCAGAGCCTGATACGGCAGCTTCGGAACACAGAAAACGGAATCATGGTTGGAGGAGAATCCGTATATACCACCCGCATCCTGAAACCGGGTGACTCTTTGTCTGTCTTTATCCGTGAGGATGAAAGCTCTGAAAACATCGTTCCCACTCCCATGGCAATTCAAATTGAATACGAGGACGAACATATCCTGGTTGTCAATAAGGAGGCCGGTATCCCTATCCATCCGTCCCAGGGCAATTTTGACCATACTCTGGCTAACGGAACGGCATATTATTTTAAGGAAAAAGGAGAATCTTTTATTTACCGGGCCATCAACCGTCTGGACCGGGATACAACCGGACTTTTGATTCTGGCTAAAAATCCTTTAAGCGCCTGCATCCTTTCAGATATGGTGCAAAAAAGGGAGATCCGCCGCCGCTACCTGGCTGTTGCCTGTGGAAAGCTCCCCTTGGAAGGCACCATTGACGCTCCCATCGCCCGTGTGGAAGGCTCCACCATTGAACGGTGTGTGGACCGGATAAATGGAGAAGAAGCGCGCACCCATTATAAACGGCTTTATTATGACCCTGTGACCGGACATTCCCTGGTAAGTCTTTGCCTGGAAACCGGCCGCACACATCAGATCCGGGTCCATTTAAAATCCATCGGCCATCCCATTCCCGGAGATTTTCTTTATCATCCCGACTATGGTTACATAAAACGGCAGGCCCTCCACTCCTTCCGGCTGGATTTCCTTCATCCAATCAAAAAGGAGCCCCTTTCCTTTGAGGCACCCCTTCCTGAGGACATGCAGTTCCTTGGAATTACATCCACCGAAGGCCTTTGGGATAATGATTTTTAAGGATTCCCCCGGCCAGCTTGGCAAACCCGATGGAATATCCTCCGGCATTGACTAACACCCAGCCTTTTTTATTGTCACCGTAAAGGGCGGTCTCTTCCGGAAGAGTTTCTCCCTTAAGATATTTAATAATTTCCTCTCCGTCAGCAGGAAGGTCAATGAAACGGTTTACTTCTTCTTTTTTAAGAAAATGAGCGAACGCATGGGACGGCTCAAACCGGTTCTTTTTCACAGTCCCCATATGAAGTCCCGGACGGATGATTTTCATGCCTTTAAAATCCATCATTTCCGGGGGAATCAGATACAGCTGATCCCCAAAAAGAATATATTCTTTTCTAAGAAGCAAGGGGGCAGGGTCTGCCAGGAAATCCTTTAAAAACTCTTCTAATCCCCCTAACACGGATTTGTCCCTGGTGTATTCCGGCACAGTCTGCTTTTTTTCAGAAATCTCATCCCCGTCTTTTTTTAATACCGCCAGGTAATGGCCTTCTCCTTCTGACTTATCAGGCCAGATGCGAAAGGTCTTTTCCAAGTCCGCCAGACCGGATTTACTCCATGACCGGCGGCCGGGGTAAAGGCCGGGGCGCTCTCCCATATCTTTGATGGAAAAGCCGGGATGGGAAAGAAGAAAGCTTTCAATGACCTGTTCATTTTCCTCAGGGGAAAAGGTACAGGTGGAATAAACCATGGTTCCTCCCGGCTTTAACATGACTGCCGCATTGGAAAGAAGCTCTTCCTGACGGACTGCGCAGGCATTTACATGTCCTGGGGTCCATTCCAGCCTGGCAGCCTCATCCTTTCGGAACATCCCCTCGCCGGAACAGGGCGCGTCCACCACAATCCGGTCAAAAAAACCGGGAAAGCGCAAGGACAGGCTTTTGGAATCCTCATTGGACACCACCCCGTTTCCGATCCCCATGCGCTCTACGTTCTGGGAAAGAATCCTCGCTCTGGCGGGATGGATCTCATTGCTTAAAAGAAAGCCTTTTCCCTGAAGCCTCCCTGCAATATGAGTGGTTTTTCCTCCCGGCGCAGCGCATAAATCAAGGATCTTTTCTCCTGGCTGGGGATCAAGGAGTTCCACAACGGCCATGGCACTTGGCTCCTGAATATAATAAAGGCCTGCCTCATGGAATGGATGCTTTCCCGGCCGCTGGGCCGCCTGATAGTAATACCCTTCTGCTGCCCACGGAATTTTCTTTAATTCAAAAGGGCATATCTTTTGAAATTTATCCCGGGAAATCTTTAAGGGATTTACCCGCAGCCCCTGAACCCGTTCCTTGTCATAGCTTTCTATGAAAGAATCATACCCCTCTCCTAAAAGCTCTTTCATTTTTTCCCTGAATTCATCCGGTAATTGAATCATCATTTTTCCTCTGAATTTTAAATTTTATATAAAAATAACATTTGTTTATTATTATTTTCCGAAGTAAATGCCAAAATAGAAAGAGACGAACTTCGGAGGTGCCTTATGTCCTTAATAACCATTACCGCTTATTTTATTATTCCCATATATACTGTTTTGTTTGCCTGGGGAACTGATTGGTTCACTTTGAATTTTTCCGTATTAGGAAGCTTGTCCGCCAGAAAAAATCTGTTTCTCCTGTGGGGCATCATAGTAGGAACATATTTTTATTATGTCTTAAAGCGGATCATAGGCGGACTTCCCAGAAACAAAAAGGAAACCGCTGTCAGCAACTTTGCCTTTTTTTTCCTGGCTATGGCGGTCATCACCCCTTACCTGCCGGATTCCCAGCCTTTTCATGCGGTGCTCCATGTTATTTTGTCCTTTTTGGCATCGATTTCTCTTCTGATCTGCCTCTATATGATCATCTGGAAGCTTTACTGCATGAATCAGGAGGTTTACCGGCCCTATCTCCACTGCCTGCTGATGATAACAGCCATGTCCGCTTTCCTCTTTTTCCTCACCGGGATCGTGAGCACTGTGCTGGAAATCTTCTTCATCCTTTCCAGCACCATCCTGCTGCAAAAACTTTACCAAAGGATCTGTGCTCCAAGGCTCCTGTGGAGATAAGTAAAACCATGATCATAAAAAGGAAAGTACCCGGAAGAAAGAAAACTTCTTACGGGCACTTCCATTTTTCCGGACCTCCCCGTATGTAAAATCATACCGGGGCGAGGGCGGAATACTACAACATGATCTTATACTGGTCGGAGCCTTCCCCGTTCACAGCATAATAAGCAGTATTTTCTTCCGGTTTTACGTATACTTCAATGGTTTTTACTGCAGCACCTTCCTGTTTTGACAGATAATCCTTTTTAACCGCTTCCACCACTTCTCCTGCAGCAATCTGTTTTCCGGAATATTCAATGAATAAGGTTACTTCCGGCTCTGTCTTCTTTGCAGTTGTTTTCCTTGGCGCAGCACTTTTTTTCACAGGTGCCTTCTTGACAGCAGCGCTCTCTTTCTCTTCCTGTACCTTCACTTTACTCACCTGGGCTGCTGCCGCTGCTTTCTTAGCTGTTGCTTTTCCAACTGCTTTCTCTTCTGCGGCTTTTACTGGTCTTTTTCCTGCACTTTTATTGTTTTCCATAATTCTCCTCCTCAAACAAATAAAACGGTGACAACAAATCAAGCCTGCCTGTGATGTTTAAAATTAGCTGAGTGAATTATAGAACGAAACCCATGTTTTGTCAATAAAAACCATCTCTTACATGAAAAACCTGAGATTCTTAAGGCCTGACCACTACCCGGGCACCTGCCATTTTTTCCACAATTTCGTACATATTGGTTACGGAACCAACTCTCAGCTGGTCCGTTAATCCATAGTAATTCAGACAAGTCCCGCAAGTGAGTACCTCCACTCCCTGGGCTTCCAGAGTCTTTAAATCCTCAAGGGACTGGGATCCCTCCACAGACAATTTAGCTCCGCCGTTGTAAATCAAAACTGTCTCAGGAAGCTCGTCCAGCTGGGTAAGAGCGTAAACAAAGCCCTTCATCAGAAGTCGTCCAAGCTCTTCGTTGCCTCCCCCCATCTGATCGGATGAAAGCACGGCCACAAGGCCCTTTTTCCTGGCATCGGGAATGCATTCTGCCTCAGGCGCTGTCTCTTCCGTATCTCCTGATTTTTTGTCCACATGGAACAGGATCTCAAATTCTTCTTCCCCTTTTTTTTCAGAAACAGGAGCAAGTCCCTCGTATTTTCCCAGCTTCATCACATTCTGGACTGCAATTTCATTGTCCACAAGAACCTTTAAAGTTCCTTCTGCCATATTCTTTAATGCCTCTTTTGCCTTGATCACCGGCTGAGGACATGTAAGACCTCTGGCGTCAACAATCTTTTCCATTTTACCGTTCTCCTTTTCTTTTATTTTCTCTTTCCAGTTCTTCCATCAAAATGATCATGGACCGCAAAAGCCGCCTGTTATTATTTGACAGGGTTGCCGCTTTCTGGACCATCTCAATGATTTCATAATCCTTCTGACAAGGATCTCCGTCTTCCGCCTCCTCCTCCAGTAAAGAAAAGAAATCCGACATTTTAATGCCATAGGCCTGACAGATCCTGCCAAGTTTCGGAAGGCTGATATTGGCCCTCCTGCCAAACAAACTGGACAATGTGGACTGAGCGATCCCGCTTTCTTTTGACAGCCTGTACATAGACCACTCTTTGCTTCTGTTGATTTCCTCAATTTTCTTAAGTACCGCCTCGTTGTCCATACAGATACCCCTCACTTCCCATAGATACAATAATAGTAGTATATAGAACGCAACTTTGATAGATTGTAATACTTGTTGTACTTGCTTCTATTTTCAGTACTATTCTATGATCTGTAAGGTTTGATCATTACGTTTTTCTTTGTTGATGCGGTATACGCCAAATGAATATGCAAGCATATTTGTTCGGCTCACTGCCCGCCCAAATCTCAAAACCGGGACCAGTCCCTTAGAAAGGACCTGCCCCGGCTTTTTCTTTGTTTACTCCTCGTCTTCGCCTACCAGCTCGTCGTATTCCGCTTCGTCCAGTAATTCATCAAAGGCATCCGCAACGATCTCATATTCTTCATCATCTTCAATATTTTCAAGATTCGGCTGTCCGTCCTCTTTCTCAAAATAACGGTACAGATAAACTTCTCCTTCTTCTGCCTCAGGGCCGTTCATAGGAAGCAGTGCAATATAATCTCTTTCTCCTGCTGTGAAAATGGTAAGTACTACGCACTCCAGTTCTGATCCGTCATCAAGGGTCAGTGTAACTGTCATTTCCTCCTGGGGTTCCATATCATCCCGCTCTAAATTAGGATCCTGTGCCATCCCGATACCTCTCTTTTTCTTAATCTAGTTGTATGGCGCATTCATCTGCACCTGTTTCCACTCTATCAAACTATCCGGCAAAAATCAAGGGATTTTCTTTTTAATATTCAATTCCCTGCCTTGCCGAAATTCCCCTGTCGTAAGGATGCTTTACCTTCCTGATTTCCGACACATAATCCGCCATTTCTACAAGCTTTTCCGACGGATCCCGCCCTGTAAGTACCACCTCAAGCCCTTCCGGGCGCGAAGAAAGAAACTCCAGAACCTTCCTTTCTTCCACAAGACCGAAATTGCACACAGCCATGATCTCATCTAAAACAAGCAGTTGAAAATCCTCTGTTGCCGCCTTATTCAAGGTCGTCTCTAACAGCTGGGAATAATAGATTTCAGCTTCCGTTTTCTGTTCAGGGGACATCTTTGAAAAAAAGCCAAAGCTTCGTTCACAGGGTGTGACTGTAATATGATCAAGCCCGCCTAATGCCTTTACTTCACCGGAATGATCGGTCTTCAAGAATCGGGTAATAAGCACCTTTTTCCCGCATCCGCAGGCGCGCACAGCCAGTCCTATGGCCGCCGTTGTCTTTCCCTTTCCATCTCCGCAGTATATGTGTATACAGGACTTCATTTCATCTCCTCCTTGCCTTACTATTGTCCATATTTTCAGGACATAAAGGTATGCACGCAGGGTATTCCCTTATTCCTTGTCAATCCCGCCCTAAATATTCCCGGACAAAACGGGAAACCTCCTGCTTTTTGCTGTATCTCTCCCGCACATAATTGACGTGAAGACGTTCCTTTGGCCTTGTCATTGCCACGTAAAACATCCGCCTCTCCTCCTCCATATCAGCAGGAAGAACTGCCTTGTGATGAGGCGTTACGCCCTCATTGGCATCTAAAATATAGACGATCCGGTATTCCAGCCCTTTGGCGCTGTGCATGGTCATAAGGGCGACTCCCTTGGTTCTTCCTTCCCCTGACTGAGCCTGGGCTTTTAACTCCTCCCCATATTCCTTCATATGGCAGAACCATTCCTCCGTGGTGGGATAACCGGCTGCACTTTCCTGAAGCTGGTCTAAAACCTCCAAAAGCTCCTCCGGCTTCATCCTTCGGTACTGGGCATATTCCCGGATATAATCGTCATATCCCACCGCCTTCCTGATATAGTTTACAGCAGCCACGGGAGCCATGTTCCTGATCATTTTTAAATCATATTCCAGCTGTTCGATCCGCTCCACCATCCAGCCCTTATCCTGGTAAAAAGATTTCACCGATTCCCAGTTCACCGGACTGGTTTCAACCGCATCACGGCTGATGTAACGGTTGGGGCGGTTAAGGATCTGGAGTGCATTGGCCCTGGATAATTCACCGGAGGCCACATGAATATAGGAAATTATGTTTTTGGCGATCCAGTGGTCGTATAGATTGGGAACGGAATCCTTCATGGTAAACGGGATATTATATTCCATAAGCTTTTCGATCAGCAGTCTGGGGCCTAAATTCGTTCTGTAAAGAACTGCAATATCCTGCCATTCAAACCCGGCCTTTGCATAAGCCATGATCTCCCTGACGATTTCCATGGTCTCCTCCTGGGGATCCTGCCAGACTCTTGTGACCACAGGCTTTCCAGGTCCTTTTTTCGTGATGATCTTTTTAGGAAAACGCAGCTCATTATGAGCGATCAGCCTTCCTGCTGTCTCCACGATCTCTCTTGTGCTCCGGAAATTCATATTCAAAAGGACCTTTTTTGCTCCCTCATAATCCTTTTCAAAGCCCAGCATGATTTCCGGCTTTGCTCCCCGGAAACGGTATATGGACTGGTCGTCATCCCCTACGATAAACAGATTATTTTCCGGTGCGGCAAGCATCCGGACGATCTCATACTGCACCCGGTTAATATCCTGAAACTCATCCACCAGGATATATTGGTACTTTTTCTGCCATGCTTCCAGGATGTCCTTTCTTTGGACGAACAATTCATAGCACATCACCATCATGTCATCAAAATCAATGAGATTGGCCCTGCGAAGCCTGTCTTCATACGCAAGATAAAGCTGCTTAAATATCTCCTCAGAGCAGTTTTTAGAATAATAATGATTTAAATCGATCATATCTCCCTTTACGGAGCTGATTTCCGACAGGATGGAGGTCACAAATTCCGCCTCATCCTCCACCTCCACCTGACACTTGTCCATGGCTTCTTTTATGTACTGAATCTTCTGCTCCTCCCTCACGATGCTGCTGGCATCGTACCGGTAGGCGAACTTTAAGATCCTGAAAAATATGGCATGAAAGGTTCCAAAGCTGACCGCAGACGGCCTGCCGCCCACAAGGCTTTCAAAACGCTCCTTCATCTCCCTTGCCGCAGCCTTTGTGAATGTGATAACAAGAATATTGGAAGGATCCACTCCGTACCGTTCAATCAAATAGCATATCCGGTGAGTGATGGTAAATGTCTTTCCTGATCCCGGCCCGGCAAGGACCATCATAGGCCCTTTGTTATGAAGAACCGCCTCCTTCTGCGCTCCCTCATATATGACCTGTTCTTTCATAATTTTCCCTCCTAATGAATCAAGCACAATTGGGTTTCAGCCCATACCATGACCAAAAGAAAAGCAGGGCCCGGTTGATCCTGAGCCTCTGCTTCTATATTATAGCTTATCTGAACTTGCAACGCAAGTTCAGATAAAAGGGGCGTTCTTTGCCCCGTCCATCCGATTATGAAAACATCTTTTTGTTTTCATAATATAACCTATTGAGCCCCATTGCTTAAAAGTTGGATTCCCTTTCTTATTCTCGCCAGGGATTCTTCCTTGCCAAGGACCTCCATGATCTCAGTAGCACCTGCCGGAGTCATCTGCTTTCCTGAAACCGCAGTGCGGATGGGCCACATGACAAAACCGGTTTTATACCCCTTTTCGGAAACGTACTTTGAAAGCGTCTCATAAAGCGCATCATTGCTGTAATCCTCCTGGGCTTCCAGAATGGGAACCACTTCCTGCAGTACAGAAAGGGAAGTCTCGCTGCCTGTCTTCATTTTTTTATTGGTGTACATGGAAAGCTCGTATTCCGGAAGAGCTTCAAAAAAGTCAATGTGATCTGCAATTTCCGGAAAAACCTCGATCCTGGTCTTGACCATGGCTGCAATCTTCTTTAAATCCAGATTTTTATTGATCACTGCCTTCAAATAAGGCTCTGCCAGTTCATAGAAACGGTCAAAATCCATGGCCTTCATATATTCACCGTTCATCCACCGCAGTTTTGTCATGTCGAAAACAGCCGGGGATTTGCTGATATTGTGGTAATCAAATTCCCTGATCAGGTCATCCAGGGAGAAAATCTCCTGGTTGCCTACAGGGGACCAGCCTAAAAGAGCCACATAATTCACAACAGCCTCAGAAATAAAGCCCTGCATGATCAGATCCTCATAGGAGGAATGACCGCTTCTTTTGCTCAGCTTCTTGTGCTCTTCGTTGGTGATCAGGGGGCAGTGGACATATACAGGGACCTCCCAGCCAAAGGCGCTGTAAAGGCGGTTGTATTTTGGAGAGGAGGATAAGTATTCATTGCCTCTCACTACATGAGTGATTCCCATAAGATGGTCATCCACCACATTTGCAAAATTGTAAGTGGGGAATCCGTCGGATTTGATCAGAACCATATCATCAAGCTCTGAGTTGTCCACGGAAATGTCTCCATATATTTCGTCATGGAAGGCTGTGGTTCCTTCTGTTGGATTGTTCTGACGGATGACATAAGGCATACCTGCCCCTAAGCTGGCTTCCACTTCTTCTTTGGAGAGATGGAGGCAGTGCTTGTCATAAGTCATGATCTCCTGGCCTTCCACTGTTTTTTTTAAGGAATCCAGTCTTTCCTGGGTGCAGAAGCAGTAATAAGCCTCTCCTTTTTCCACAAGCTTTTTTGCATATTCCAGATAAATTCCGGAGGCCTGGCGCTCACTTTGTACGTAAGGACCTACGCCGCCATCCTTGTCCGGTCCTTCATCATGGTTAAGACCTGTCTCTTGTAAAGTTCTATAAATAATCCCGACAGCACCTTCCACAAAACGTTCCTGATCCGTATCTTCGATGCGCAGAAGGAAATCGCCGCCTTCATGTTTTGCAATCAGGTAAGCATATAATGCGGTTCTTAAATTCCCTACGTGCATACGTCCTGTAGGGCTTGGTGCGTATCTTGTTCTTATTTTACTCATGTGAACACACTCCTATATCTTCTTTCTCGTGATGGGCCGCCAAAGCCGTATAGTACATTATATAACGAACAACTGGAAAAGACAATGATTTAGCAGAAATTTCCGGAGCAATTATAATTCCAGAAGCCTGCATGCCAGCTGGAAATATATGATCAGGCTGACCGCATCCACAATGGTGGTGATGAGAGGAGCAGCCATGATCGCCGGGTCCATATGAACTACCTTGGCTGCAATTGGAAGAACTCCTCCGATGGTCTTTGCCAGGATCACTGTGACCAGAAGGCTCAGCATGACTGTCAGACAAAGCATTTCCTGCCCCGGATAAAGGAGGATCAGGCGGACATAATTCACCAGCCCCAGAATCAGTCCGACCAGGATAGCCACCTTTAGCTCCTTAAAGACCACGCGGAAAATATCCTTTGTTCCGATCTCTCCCACGGCCATTCCCCTGATGATCATGGTGCTGCTCTGGCTTCCCGCATTGCCGCCCGTATCCGTAAGCATGGGAATAAAGGTCACAAGCAGAGGGATCACCGCAAAGGCCGCCTCATATCTGGCCAGAATCCCTCCGGTCACCATGCTGCTGATCATCAGAACGAGAAGCCACATGATCCTGTTTTTCGCCAGCTGGAACACGCTGGTTTTTAAATAGGGCTTTTCGCTTGGGATCATGGCAGCCATTTTCTCAAAATCTTCAGTAGCCTCCTGCTCCATGACATCCACAACGTCGTCAACGGTAACGATTCCCACCAGCCGGTCCTCGTGATCCACCACCGGAAGACTTAAAAGGCCGTATTTCCGGAAGCTGTCCGCCACCTCCTCCTGGTCCTCTGTTGTGACTGCCTTTATCACATGGGTATCCATGATATCGCCGATGGCTACCTCGTAGGGGCTCATCAGTAAGTCCTTGACCGTGACCACCCCCTCCAGCTTTCTTGTGGCATCCATCACGTAACAGGTGTAAATGGTTTCCTTATCCACTCCATGCTTCCTGATATAATCAAAGGCCTGGTCAACGGTCATGGTCTTCTTTAGACCCACATACTCAGCCGTCATGATGCTTCCGGCGCTGTTTTCCGGATAATTCAAAAACTGGTTGATCAGCTTTCTGGTATCAGGAGTGGCATTCTGCAAAACTCTTTTTACCACGCTGGCAGGCAGCTCCTCCAGCATGTCCACCACATCATCCACAAATAAATCTTCTACGATTGTTCCCAGTTCGTGATCAGTTATGCTGTTTATAATGTGTTTCTGCTTCTCCACTTCCAGGCATGCAATCACATCACTGGCCATTTCCTTTGGAAGCATCCGGAATACCACCACTGTTTTTTCCCAGTCCAGCGCCTCAATAAAAGCGGCAACATCCACTTCATTAAATTCCTTCAGCACTTCCTTCAGCTTTCGGAACTGACGGCTGTCAGCCAGCTCCAACAGCTCTTCCATATTGTAATTTTCCTGCATTTCACTCTTCCTCCATATGAACCTTTTTTTCGTCGCGGCTATTATGGAAGCAAAATTAATGCTGCCCTGCCAAACTTCCGGCAACGCAAAATAGCCATAATTACAGAGCCTGCCTGTAATCCATGGCTATCATAAACGCAGAGACTTTCCTCTTTTAACGGCAGCGAAACCAGAGCAGACTCAAAGCATAGGATTCTGCCTTCACTGCCATACGCCTATGATCATTATCTGCTTCCATCTTCTGACTTCGACCTTCCACTCCGGTTCACTTCCTTTCTTAATGATTTTCCTAATTAAGGATAACAGCTGCCGTCATAAAAAGCAACCCCCATTACACTTTTCTCTTTTATTCCATCCCCGGGCCTACTACCACCCCTCCGGAATCAGGGCCGGCGGGGCCAATTCCGGAGGAATTTTCTCCGTCAGGATCAAAATCTCCCGGAAAAACGGGGGCAGTGGTCTCTCTGGGCTTTGTAACTCCAGGACCGATCTCCTGGGGGTTTCCTCCGGAATCCTCCTGCTTTGGCAGGGACTCTGCGTGGCTCACCGCCGCATCAAGCTGGCTCTTCAATCCTTCATAATATTCTGTATTGACCAGCTGGTCTAATAAGCCGTAAGCGGTACTTATTTTTTCTTCCGTAGAGCTGTCCCTGTGGCTTAAGCCGGTTAATTCCCCGATCAGGGACTGGAGGGAGGCAGCCGCCTGCTCCACAGCCTGCAATGCCTGCTGGGAAGCCTCTAAGTTTTTCTGCGCCTGGGACTCCAGTTTTTTACGCTCTTCCTCTTCCTTCCATTTACTTCCATTGGATCTGGCTGCGGACTCTGCCACAGAGGAAAATAAGTCCTTATTTCCTGTTGCAGCGTCTGTTTTTTCCCCTCTGGAATCCACATTCCAAAGGGAAACTGTTGCAGGCATATCCCAGTCCAGAACAGGAAGCCCGTTGTTTATTTCGGCCATAAAGTCATGCCAGATCCTTCCTGAATAGGTTTTTCCGTAAACTCCCGGCATTGCCTTAGGCGTGTCATATCCAACCCAGACAGCTGTGGTGTAATGCTTGGTGTACCCGCAAAACCAGGTATCCTTATTGCTGTTGGTAGTCCCGGTCTTTCCTGCAGCCGGAATGCCAAGCCCCAGGCCGTAGCCTGTGCCGTAAGGCTTATCCAGGGTCCCCTTTAACACATCGGTGATCATATAAGCGGTATCTTCCGTAAATATTCTCTCATCTGCCTGATTTCCGTTGTAGATCTCACCGTCATACTGGCTTTGTAAGCTGACAATACAGGTTCTATTGCTGTACATCCCCTTGTTTGCCAGAACAGAATATCCCTTTGCCATATCCACCACTCTGGCGCCTTCCGTAAAACCTCCGATACTCATACTGCTGTTTCCGTTATCCAGGTAGCTTAAGCCAACAAAATGCATTTTACCCAGATACCCGATACCCGTATTAACGCCGATGTCCCCCAGCACCTGCCAGGCCACCGTATTTAAGCTGCGGTTCAATGCCTCTCTCACGGAAACATTGCCATAATAGCTGCCTCCGCTGTTTTTAGGACCTTTGTCAAATAAGTGGTCATTTACCAGCCTGGAGGGATAATAAAATCCGGTTTCAAAGGCAGGAGCATAGTCAATCAGCGGCTTTATGGTAGACCCTGGCTGGCGTTTGCTTAAAAATCCACGGTTGTACTCGTCATCAGTACCCCTGCCTCCTACAATGGCTACCACATATCCGGTCTGGTTATCAATGCACACCGCCGCCCCCTGTAAGGCGAATTTACCGTTCTCCTGGAGATCCTTAAAGCCCTTCAGCCGTTCATCAATGATCGCCTGCAGAGAGTTCTGGACCGATGTTTCCAGACTGGTGCGTATTTCAAACCCACCGTTTCGGATCATATCGCTTTTAGCCTGATAAAGCTCCTGATACTCTTCCTTATAGGAATCATAAGAGGCCTGATTGTTAAACACATACTGAAAAACAAAGCCGTCGTTCTTCATCAGTTCCAGTGCGGCGCAGTGTATGGCATAGCTTGTCAGGTAATTCTCCTTTGTTCCCGGCTCATAAATCTTAGCAACTGTCAAAGGCTGGGCCTTGGCATAATCCCTTTCCTCTTCGGAGATATATTTGTTGAGAGCCATATTGTCAATGACCTGATCTCTCTTCCATTTTGAGGTTTCCGGATGGGCAACCGGATCATACCTTGACGGGTTATTGCTGATGCCCGCCAGGGTGGCCGCCTCCCAGACAGTCAGATCTTTTGCTTCCTTATCAAAATAATAGCGGCTGGCCTCGGATACGCCGTAGCACCTGTTTGCAAAGAAATTGGTATTGCAGTAAAATTCCAGGATGTCTGACTTTGAGTACTTCTCCTCCATACGGGGAGCGGAAAAAAATTCCGTCAGCTTTCTCTGGAAGGTCTGTTCCTGAGTGAGATAGGTGTTCTTAATGACCTGCTGGGTGATGGTACTACCACCCTGGGTGATTGCCCCCTTATTTTTTACGTATACCACGCCTGCACGCAGTAAGCCTATGTAATCGATCCCATGGTGTTTATAAAACCTTCTGTCCTCCTGGGCAATGTAGGCATTCTGCAGATTTTTGCTGATCTCTGAAATCGGAACGTATTCATAGTGACCGGAGTTGATGGTTCCGATCAGAGTTCCGGCAGAATCATAAATTCTCGTATCCGTTGGCTGGGAAAAATCAGTCTTGACGGTCTTGTCCATGATGGCATCCGCCTTCTCTTTACAAGCCATGATCTCACTCTGATATTTTAAAAATACCACGCCGCCTGCCAGACAGCCCAAAACCATGATCCCCAGAAACACGAAAAGAATAACTTTAATCGGCCGAAAGAATATGGACCATGGACTCTTGTGCTTCTTTTTATGCTTTCCCATATCAATATGCCTCCTTTTCATCATTTTTGTATCCTTTTGGATCAAAAGAATATGCTTGCATATCCAGTTGATTCACAACCTTAAGGCTAAAGATTTTCTCCTTTAACCTTTACATATGACAAAAACGGGAAGCCTCTTTATTAAGACTTCCCGTTTGTTTTCAGAGCTGATGACGGGACTCGGACCCGTGACCTCCTCACTACCAATGAGGTGCGCTACCACCTGTGCCACATCAGCATCTTTTTGGTTCATCGCCTGAACCTCGTATATCATAGCATGGGAAAATCGGTTTGTCAACGCTTTTTAAAATTTTTTCTAAACAATACAAAATAACAAAAATTTAAAATTATTGTCCTGCAATCACACTCATATCCATGGCCATGAAAGGGAAGGAGAACAGGAAAAACCGGCCTCCCGTTTCCTATTCTCTTCCACATGTTTTTATAAAATTCCTTCAAAACTTTCCCGAAGCGTGTCACAGGATTTGTGAAACTGCTTTCTCTCTTCTTCCGTCAGAGACAGAGAAAGAACTCTTTGTATTCCGTTTTTATTGATGATGCAGGGAACTCCTGCATAAACCTCCGACTGCCCGTATTCTCCCCGCAGCATGGCTGATACCGTAAAAACGCTGTTTTCATCTCCAAGAATAGCTCTGGTGATCCTGGTGAGGGCCATGCCAATCCCATAATAGGTGGCCTGCTTGGCCTCAATGATCCGGTAAGCGGCTCCCCGGACTTCGTCTTCGATCCGTTTCAGCTCTTCCCTGCATACCAATTCCTCCTCTTCTTCACAAAGGGACAAAATGGGCTTTGTGGCGATCATGGCCTGGCTCCAGGGTACAAACTCACTGTCCCCGTGCTCACCCATGACATAGGCATGGACATTTCTCGGATCCACCCGCAAGGATTCGCCAAGTAAATACCGGAGGCGAGCAGTATCCAGAGCAGTGCCGCTTCCAAGCACCCGTTTGGGATTAAAGCCTGACAGAGAATAAGTGATTCTCGTCATAATATCCACCGGATTGGTGGCTACCAGGAAAATCCCGTTAAAGCCGGATTCCGCCACAGGCTGCACAATGGACTGAAACACAGAAGCATTGCGCTTTAACAAGTCAAGCCTTGTCTCTCCCTGCTTCTGCGCAACTCCTGCGCAGATCGCAACAATGTCTGCATCGGAACAATCCCGGTATTCTCCGGCATAGATCTTCATATGAGAGGCAGAAAAAGCGAGCCCATGGTTTAGATCCATTGCCTCGCCTTCCGCCCGTTTTCTGTCAATATCGATGAGAACCAGTTCATCACAAACTCCCTGGTTCAAAAGGCAGTAGGCATAGCTCATCCCAACCATGCCTGTTCCTACTAATACAATCTTTCTTTTATCTGTTCTCATAATCCTGCCACTCTCCTCTCATTGTTATGGATAGTGTATCTGCCTGAAATGGAAACTATGCGCGCTTACAGCCCCCGGTCCATCTTTTTTATCATTAATTCACTGTTGCTGCTGTAAATGATGGCGTTTTCCCTGGTGATCTTTCCATCTTTATATAAATTTAAAAGGCTGGCGTCCATGGAGATCATACCTTCTCCCTGGCCGGTGGCGATCACGGAATCGATCTGGTGAGTCTTGGACTCGCGGATCATATTCCTGATGGCATTGTTGAAAAACATGATTTCAAATGCAGGATAAACGCTGCCATCCAAAGCCGGAATGAGCTGCTGGGAAACCACTGCCTGAACCACCATGGAAAGCTGCATCCGGATCTGCTGCTGCTGATTGGGAGGAAAATTGTCGATGATGCGGTCAATGGTATTGGCCGCTCCCACCGTATGAAGGGTGGAGATCACCAGATGGCCGGTTTCGGCAGCCGTCATGGCGATCCGTATGGTTTCATAATCCCTCATCTCTCCCACAAGGATCACATCAGGCGCCTGGCGAAGAGCCGCCCGTAGACCGGTCACATAGCTGTCCGTATCCGTGGTAACCTCTCTTTGGGTCACCACGCTCTGTTTATGGCGGTGAAGGTACTCAAGAGGATCTTCAAGGGTGATCACATGAGCGTTGCGTGTATTGTTGATTTTGTCGATGATACAGGCCAGAGTGGTGGTCTTGCCGCTTCCGGCAGGCCCTGTAACCAGGACAAAGCCTTTTGTCATCCTGGCAATTTCCATAACGGTCTCAGGAATATGAAGCGCCCTGTAATCAGGCAGTTCAAAGGTTACCACCCGGATCACCGCCGCAAGAGAACCTCTCTGACGGAATACGCTGGAACGAAACCTGGAGACACCGGGAAGGGCAAAGGAAAAATCATCATCTCCATGCTCCCGCACCTTTTCCATTGTCCGGTTTCCAGCCAGCTCATACAATTCCGTGATCAGCTGTTCCATTTGAACGGGAAACAGCTTTTCTTCATTCTGATATACGATCCTGCTTCCTATTTTATATGAAAACGGCATGCCAGGCACCAGAAAAATATCTGATGCATTCTGGGCCACAGCAGCACTTAACAAGTCAATTACCTTCATTTTCCAGTCTCCTGATCTTTCATTTCTCCGCCTGTCCACACGGGCATGGAATTATCAATTTCATAATCTTCTGTCTGAATTATCTTCCACTTGGATATCCGGATGTCCTCCCTTTCCTCCGGCTGTAAGAGCAGCTCTATAAAAAGGGCCTGGGACCGTTCCATTGGGATTTGCACAGTTACGGTTTCTTCCTCCGGATGATAGGCTTCTCCAAGCTCCCGGACCAAAAGCCGTTTCCTCTCCTGGGAATCCAGGCTTTTTTCCCGGACCACTGCCGTCTGTTTTAAAACCATCTGATAAAAAGCTTCCCCCTCCCCATCTGCCCGGTAATACTCTGTCACAGCCAAAGCATTGCGCTCCGCCAGATTCCACTCGCTTTTGGCGGTGCTTAAGGAAAGCAGCCCAAAGGTTATCAGGCACATGACAATAAATATGAGAATAAGGGAAGGAGTGCCTATGTTGGCCTTGTATCTGTTCTCCTGTTTTGCCATGGTTCCACCTCCGTCAATGTTGGGTTTCATGTCTCTTCACCGTAAGAGAATAGACCCTTTTCCCATTTCTGCTTACAATTACTTCCGCCTGCTCCGGCCCGGCAATTTCTGCGCTTACACCAAAGGCAGCTTTTTCTATTTCACAGGGATTGCCGGCCCGGTCAAATCCCATGGTATAGGAATCAGGGTCAGCCTTAAGCCTATGAGCCTGAAACTTCTTTTCAAGTCCCTCTGTGCCCTCCCCTTTCCAGACCTCTGCCACGCTTTGGGCGATGAGCACGCCCTGATTTAAATCCGCAGCCGCCCGGCTCATGAAATCCGCTTTTACAAATGTTTTTATACAGATGCCCGCACAAAGGATAAAGAAAAAAACAACGGCAATCATCTCCATCATAAAAACGCCTGAAGGATGTTTTCTATTCATCTTCCGCCCCTCCGCTTCTTAAGGAAAGCCAAAGGCTGCCTCCGCCCTCACCTTCCGTTATTATATGAAGGAGTCTGCCATCCATTTCCATGGAAACCGGACTGCATTCCAGAATTTCAATTCCATCCCCCACTCCCAGGCCGCTTTCTGCGTCTGTAAACAATTCCCACAGCCTGCCATCCAGGTAATAAATATGGGTCACATAAACCGAATCCTCAATCTTCTGTTCCAGCTTAAGGACAGGGACCCCAGCCATCTCTGTGAGAGAAACCCGGCCGGCCTCATCCCCCTGCCTTACCTTATTGGCTATGTAGCTTAAGGCAACGCCTTTTTGATAGTTATCCTCTGCCCTGGCATTGATATTCTCATAGACTTTGCCTCCGATGAGCACCGAAAATAAAGCGCAGAGCACAAATACAAGAAACAGCAATATGGTAAAGAGAGTATTTGCCATCTGGCCTCTCTGGTTTTCTTTTCCGTTCAAATGCCCACCTCCCGGTTATGGTTCCTGGGGATTGACTGTAATATCCGGCATAAAATTGGAAGCAAAGCCGCTGTAAAACACATCATACCGATTCCTGTCAATCTGTATTCCATAATTTTCTTCCAGATACTCCACATTGGGCGGATATCTTCCCTCAATGGCATAACACTGCACAGAAGCCCTTCGTATGGCATCCCGAAGGGTTTCCGCTCCCCTAGCATCGGCCTTATTAGAAAAAGTGAGCACTCCTGACACAAAAAGAACCAGCACGCCTGCAAAGGCTGCCAGGAAAAACAGCTGGCCAAGAGCCTCCCTTGGAGACCTTTTCCATTTCTTCATCCAGATGTCCTCCTATCCGATCGCCGATAAAACGCTGACAAGTGGAAGCATGACAGACAAAAGCACCATCCCCACTGCAACGGCCAGCACTGCCACCACCGTGGGCTCGAACCGGCTGACCATGTGTTCCATGGCAGCATCCGCCTCTTCCTCATAGCTTCTGGAGATTTCCTCCATAACCTGATCCAGGCGGCCGCTTCTGGTTCCTACCTTTATCATCTGTGCATAAAAGCCCTTAAACAGCCCTGTATTTTTCATGGCGGTATAATAGTCGGTTCCTGCCTCAAGCTCCCGGCCACAGCCACTGATCTTTTCTTCCACGGCCCGATTCTCCACCAGCTGTCCTGCCAGTTCCATGCCCTTTTCTAAATCAAGCCCGCTGTGAAGTGTCAGGGCCAGAACCGCAGTAAAGCGCCGGTTGGCTATTGCCAGGGCCATACGGCTCCTTCTTTTCAGCCACTGGATCAGCCGTTCCGTTATCAGGAACCTTTTCCCTTTTCTGCTAAGGAGCCACAAAAGGGCGGCCGTAAGAGCCAGAAGGACCGAAAGAGCCAGGGCAGCCGCGCAGAATGCACCTCCAAGTCTTGTTGCAGCAAGAGAAACCGGCGACATCTCTGCCCCCAGCTGCTGGTATACATCTTCAAATATAGGCATAACCTTGGTGAATAAAACAAGAAGGACTACCAAAAGCATAAAGATCATGATGACCGGGTAGGTAAGGGTATTCCTGATATTCTTCATAAGAGTATGTTCTTTTTCATAATATCCTGCCAGGGATTCCATGATCTGGTCCAGGGTCCCGGTTTCCTCCCCCAGCTTTGCCATATGGATCACATAGAAAGGATAAACGCCTGTATTTTCCAGCACTTTCGAGAAAGGAATGCCCAGCTCCGCCTCCTCCGCCATCTGTATAAGAAGCTTTTTCTCTTCCTCCCATACCGCATCCTCCGCCATAACAGACAATCCCTCGTCAAGAGGGATTGCAGCATGGAGAAGAATGGATATTTGAAGGCAGAAAGCGGAAAGTTCCCTTGAGGAATACGGCTTTTTCGCTTTCGTTTTCATCTGTTGTATCTCCTTTAAATGAAGTTCTTTAGTACGTATATTTTGCCTTATAATTGGAGCTGTTTGTGATATATTGCTGTATGGCCGGGTCACTGTTTCCGGAAGATGCAAATGTCGGGTCCATAAGCTTCCAGTCATATCCGTCAAAATAGATGATATTGTCTACCCAGCCCTGGCCGTCAATATAAACATTGACCCACGCATGGTAAAGGCTGCCCGTATAGCCCACCACCAGCTTTGTGGGGATATCCTGGGAACGAAGCATTGCTGTCATAACTGCCGCATAGTCAAAGCAGATCCCCTTTTTCTGAGCCAGCACCTGATCCACATTGGGCAGATAGCCGGACTGAACGGAGCTTGCCAGCGCCGTATCGTAAGTGAAATTCTTGATTACAAAATTATAAACGTTGGTCACAACCCCAATGTCATCGGTTGCAGAAGCCGCCAGCTCCTCTCCCATTTTCACCACCGCACTTCCCGCGGAAAAATTCACATACTGATTAGGGTAAAGAAATGGATCAAACTGATCTGCAAGGGTCACATTGATATCGCTGCTGGATTTTATGGCATATTGGGTCCCCTGTACCTGCTCCAGAACCCGGACCGTGTATTTTCCGTTTCCTTCCGTCAGAGGGAAGACCTCATAGGAGGATCTGGCATTTAAATCATAGGAATACGTCTCTCCTCCGCCTTTTATCACCTGAACCTTTATCTTGGAGGAATTTCCGCTGTACTGGACCATCACATAGCCATGGCTTGTATTGGAAGCATCGATGAGCACAGAGCCGTTCCCATAGGTGACCGTTCCCGGAGCCTGAGGGATTCTCACATTGCTCCCGGCCGGTTTTGAATAAAGAGGAACCGCATCGTCCTCAATGGTCACCACAGTCTTCCACTCAATGCTTTCATCTGTACTGTCCGCTGCAGCAATATTACTGCCTGACACAAAGCCGCTGAAAGAAAACAGTATTCCGGCGCAAACAGCCGCCATAAACGTACCATTCTTTTTCATAATCATCATCTCTCCTCATCTATTGTCCCAAACGTTGTCTAACAATCTCATACGCCAGCACACCTGCTGCTACAGAAGCATTCAAAGAATCGATATCCCCCTTCATAGGTATGGAAGCGACCATGTCACATGTTTCCCTGACCAGTTTTCCCACACCGCTGCCCTCACCGCCGATTACAAGGCCGATTGGCCCCTTTAAATCAAGGCGGTACATCATTTCCCCGCCCATATCGGCACAGACAAACCACATTCCTTTTTTCTTCAATTCTTCCATGGTAGCCGTTAAGTTGGTGACCTTGGCCACCGGCGTATAATTAAGCGCCCCTGCTGAGGTCTTTGCAACCGTTGCCGTAAGTCCCACTGCCCGGCGTTTTGGAATAATGACCCCATGTGCCCCGGCTAAATTGGCTGTACGGATGATCGCCCCCAGATTATGTGGATCCTCGATCCCGTCTAACAGGAAGAGGAAGGGGGGCTCCCCTTTTTCCTCTGCCGCCTTTAATAAATCTTCCACTTCCGCGTATTCATAGGCTGCCGCATGGGCAATGACCCCCTGATGATGTCCTTCCTCGGACATCTGGTCCAGGCGCTCCCTTTCCACGAAATTAATGATGGTATCCTTCTTTTTTGCTTCCCGGATAATGGACTGGATCGGGCCATCCTGAACTCCCTTTTGCACGTACAGCTTATCAATCGTCTTTCCGGAACGGAATGCTTCCAAAACCGCATTTCTTCCCTCTATCGTAAATTCCTCTATCATTCCAGTTCTCCTATTCGTTCAAGTCCCTTTCCCACCAGGGTGACCAGCCGGTCTAAATCGCCGTTTAAATACAGATAGCCGCACAAGGCTTCAAATCCGGTGGCAGTCCTGTAATCGGCAACGGTTGCATGCTTTGCAGTCGTCACCGCCTTGGCATTGCGCCCCCGCTTGTATGCTGTCACCTCTTCCGGAGTTAAATCCTCGTCTTCAAGAAGCCGGCGGATGATCTCTGCCTGGGCTCCTGCATTCACCAGCCTGGCACTCTTCTTATGCATATTATGCACCTGGGTGCTTCCATGGTTCATAACCTTTGTCCGCACGATCAATTCATATACCGCATCCCCGATATAAGCCAGTGCCAATGGAGAATAGGATTTTATATCCACTTCCTTCAGCTTCAGCGTATCCTTAAAAAAATCAGAAAACCCTGACAGTGATGTTATATTCTCTTCCATTTTACACCTTCCCTGGTGTCCTCCAAAACGATCCCCTTTTCTAAAAGCTTTCCGCGGATCTCATCAGCAAGGGCAAAGTTCTTGTCTTTTCTGGCCTGCTGCCTGTCTGCGATCATTGCTTCGATCTCATCATCCAGGATCTCTTCTTTTTTTTCCGTAATAATTCCAAGAACATCGCACAGCCGTTCAATGGTTTTCTTTAAGTAGACCACATATTCTTTGGAACTGTCTTCGTTTGTGGTGGAATTGCTTAATTTTACCAGCTCAAAAATGGCGGAAATAGCATCTGCTGTGTTGAAATCATCATCCATTGCTGTCTCATATTTGGAAACCAGCTCCTGTGCGGCCTTTTTATCCTCACCTTCAAGAAGCTTTTCTGTTTTTGCAGAGGCCTCCAGTCCTTTTAATTTATCCACAGCAGTCAGGATTCTATCCAGCCCGTTCTTTGATGCTTCCATTAAATCGGCGCTGAAATTAATGGGGCTTCTGTAATGTGCGCTGAGCATAAAGAAGCGAAGAACCTGTAAATCATACTTTTCGCTGATATCCCGTACAGTGAAAAAATTACCCAAAGATTTGGACATCTTTTTATTATCAATGTTCAGGAAGCCATTGTGCATCCAGTATTTCGCAAATTCCTTTCCATTGGCCGCCTCACTCTGGGCGATCTCGTTCTCATGATGGGGGAAGATTAAATCTTCTCCGCCTGCATGAATATCGATTTGATCCCCAAGATATTTCTTGGACATTACGGAGCATTCAATATGCCATCCCGGACGCCCTTCACACCATGGAGACTCCCAGTAAGGCTCTCCTTCTTTTTTAGGCTTCCAAAGGACGAAATCAGATGGATCCTCTTTTCCGTCTTCTCCGGTCACTTTAATTTCCCGGAAGCCGGACTGTAAATCTTCCAGATTCTTATGAGACAGCTTTCCATACTCCTCAAAGGTTTTGGTGCGGAAATAGACTGTTCCATCCTTTGCTTCATATGCATGGCCGGATGCAATGAGTTTTTCGATCATATCCAGCATACCGCAGATTTCTTCAGTTGCCAGGGGATTTCTGGTGGCCGGTTTGATATTCAGACTTTCCATATCCTTTTTGCATTCCGCAATATAACGCTTGGAAATGGTGTCAGCATCCACCCCCTCTTCAATGGCTTTTTTTATGATCTTATCATCTATATCGGTAAAGTTTGATACAAAGTTTACCTCATATCCCTTATATTCAAAATATCTCCGGACCGTATCAAATACGATGATGGGCCTTGCGTTTCCAATGTGTATGAGATTGTAAACCGTTGGTCCGCAAACATACATCTTAACCTTTCCGGGCTCTAAAGAAACGAATTCTTCCTTCTGTCTGGATAATGTATTATAAATTTTCATAGTTTCTCCCTTTCCTCTTTACTGCTATGCTTTCCGGGCAGAGTCCGGTCCGCTGTATCGGGTGTAATGGTATACCCGCAGGGTGTTTCATCAATTCCGCTTTATTTCCCGCAGCCTCTGCAGCAGCCTCCGCAGCCCTCTGCCATGATCTTGTCGTCATAACAGTAATCTTCCATGGAGGTCAGCAGGACGATGGCCTGGGAGGTTATGCCCTCTCCTTTTCCGGTAAAGCCAAGCCCTTCCTCTGTAGTAGCCTTTACATTGACCTTTCCATCAGGAAGCTTTAAGGCCTCGCCAATGTTTTTTACCATCTCAGGCCGGTATGTCAAAAGCTTTGGCTTTTGTGCAATGACAGTGGCATCGATATTTTCAATCACATATCCCTGCTCTTCCAAAAGTTCGCCTACACGCTTTAAAAGTTCAATGCTGGATACTCCTTTATATTGGGGATCCGTATCCGGGAAATGCTCTCCGATGTCTCCCAGAGCTGCCGCACCTAAAAGGGCATCCATGACTGCATGGACCAGCACATCTGCGTCAGAATGGCCCAAAAGTCCCTTTTCATAGGGAATCTTCACGCCGCCCAGAATCAAATCCCTTCCTTCCGCCAATTTATGCACATCATATCCCTGTCCAATCCTCATAATTCTTCCTTTCTACTTTATTGCCCACGCTTTTTGGGCATAGTGGTATACCCGCAGGGTGTTTCTACTTTATTGCCCATGCTTTTTGGGCATAGTGGTATACCCATAGGGTGTTTCTTCTATTTAATATCTGTTTCTATACAATCATACGCAGCTTTTTGCTGATGCACCGAAGCTGCACGTCGTTTTGGCAAAAGCAGCTTTCTCCATCTACGTGAACTGCCATGGGACGGTCCATATGGATCATAACTTCCTCACAGGAATAATACCTGATGCCCCTATTTAAAGATTTCCTTCCCATAAGTGAACGAAGAAGAATAGGAACCAGCTTTCCTTTTTTCCTGTTGCTCATAACGCAGACAGACAGCAGCCCGTCCTCAAAATTCGCATCCGGGGCAAACTTAAACCCGCCACCCTCATAAGGGTGAATGTGGACGGATATAAAATAAGCGTTGCTGAACTCAACCTTCTGAACCCCGTTCAGGAGAATATATCCCTTTGAGGGCTTGGCCAGAATAAGCTGCCTGACTCCCACCAGGAGATAGGCAAACTTCCCGAGACAAAGCTTATGGAACCATCCCTTTGACTTAGAGTAAAGGATGCTGTGGCAAACGGCCGCATCCATTCCGATCCCGGCGCTGACCATAAAACGGCGGTGGGATATTTCTCCATCCCCGTAGGACAAAACTCCGTAATCCATAAGTTTGTAATATTTCGGATGCAGTATTTTCTTCAAGCAGCGGACCGGGTTCTTAGGGAGCTTTAAGCTTCTTGCCAGATCATTACCGGATCCGGCAGGAATATACCCAAGAGTAATAGAACCGCAAAAGGAAAGCCCATCCAGGATTTCATTTACAGTTCCGTCTCCGCCTACTCCTATGATAACACTTGATTCCCTGCAGCCTTCTGTCAGCTCTTTGGCAAATCTTCTGGCATCTCCCGGCTTCTCCGTAAGAAAGGCCTGATACTCCGCATGGCAGGCTTTTAACATTCTTTCTATTTTTTTCCAAATGTTTCTTCCCCGCCCGCAGCGTGAGTTCGGGTTTACAATAAAATAGTACATGGAATCCCTCCACTTTTTGCTATTTGTTAGTATAACATAAAACAGAAGAAATGAATATAAAAATTATGGAAAAACCCATTTGCACTTATGCCCGGCAAAAAAGAGCGGCTCTGTCCTGACTGATATATCCAGTACGGACAGCGGCGCTCTTTCCTGTAACCTTGTATTTATACTGCTTTTCTTATAATATCTCATTCTTAAACGATTCCACATCATCAATCAAAATTGCCTTTGCCCGCTCCAAATCACCGGACTCAATGGCCTCTACCAGATGGACGTGGTTGCTTCCGTCGGAGACCTTGCTTTCATTCCATAGCTTTGTAAAATACTGATTGGATATCCTGGTACAGATATTCATGGCATCTGCCAGGGATTTCTGTATATAGCTGTTTCCGCAGTAGCTGCACAAGGTTCTGTGGAAAAGATTATTGGCTTCCCAGTGGATCTTTGAATCCCTGGTTTCGGTAATCCGTACCGCCTCTTCATTTTGACGCTTCAATTCGTCAATCTGTTCTTTGGTAAGGCGGAAAAAACACAACTCCAGAGCGCCCAGTTCAATCACTTTCCTGTATTCTATAATCTCCATAATCTGACTTGGAAGTATGGCAGTCAGCTGGTAGCCGAACCTAGGAATGTTATTAAGCACCTCTTCACTGCACAGCTGTACCAGGGCTTCTCTCACAGGAGTCTTGCTGACCCCGTATTTTTCTATGATCGTTCTTTCATTAATAATATCATTTGCCTGGTAGACGCCATCCAGAATATCTTTCATGATACCCTCATACACCTGGTTTTTTATAGATTGGCCCTGCATCATGTTTCCCCTTTTTCTTATCGTTAATTTAGCCTTTTACAGCCCCCGCCATCATTCCAGACTTCTGAAATGTCTGCAATATTAAATATAACACAATTATTGGAATAATTACAAGTGTTGTGCCTGAAAGAATTACCGACCAGGGCGTTGAAAGGCCCTCGCTGACAGGAAGCAGTGAAATGGTTACCATCAGAGTATATTTCGCCTGTTTTCTCAAGTACAGCAGAGGCCAGAAAAAGTCATTCCATCTGGCAATCAAGGTTACAGAAGCCCAGGAAGCCAGTGCCGGTTTAATGACCGGCAGAATAATTCTCCGGAAAATTTCAAAATCCTTGCATCCGTCTATTTTAGCCGCCTCGATCAGTTCGTCAGGAACATCGCTGATATACTGGTGCATATAGAAAATACCTACAGCCGTGGCGATACGGGGGATTACCAGAGACCACAGGCTGTTAATCAGATTCAGTTTCTTCATGATGATAAACAGCGGAACTGCTCCTACCTCCGGAGGCACCAGCATGGTTGCAATAACAAAATAAAACAGAAAATTTCTCCCCGGAAACTTGTATTTTGCAAATGCAAATCCTGCCAGAGCACAGAAAAATAAGGAAGTCACAGTCCCCATAACAGTGGTAAATACGCTGTTAAAGAAATTGGCTGCCACAGGTATCATGGAAAACAGCTTGTTAAAATTACTCAAAGTAGGTTCAGCAATCCAAATGGACTGGAACCCGCTGATGCTTTCTGAAGTTGGCTTAATGGAAATCAGGCACATCCATAAAATAGGAAGAATGCAGACCAGGGAAATGATTATCAATGCTCCATGAACCCCAAAGGATGCCAGATTTTTCTTACTCGTATATCCCATATACTCTCCTCCTATAATTCTCCCTGTCTTTTTTTCACTGTCATCTGTATCATTGACAGGACCGCCAGTATCATAATAAGAATCACGCCGATAGCGGATGCATAACCCATGTTGAAAATATTGAATCCAGATTCATACATGTACTGGAACAAGGATGTGTTGGACGTGCCCGGTCCGGGCAAAATGTAGGATTCATTAAAAAGCTTCCAGCTGTCCACGGTAAGGGTAATGGAGCAGAAAAACAGAATATTGCCCAGGGATGGCAGGGTGATATAAAAAAACTGCTTCCATTTATTGGCCCCATCTACAGTCGCCGCTTCGTAATAATCCCTGGATATGTTTAGCAGGCCGGAAAATACAATCATGGTAAACCAGGGAGTATTCCTCCACACATTCAGCATGATCACCGGAATCCTGGAATACTTAGTGCTGGTGAGCCAGGGAACCTTTTGAAAGCCAAGAGTGACTAAAAGCTCATTAAACAGGCCCACATTCTCATCAAAAAGCATACGGAAAATCAACCCCATGGCAATGGCCGCACAGATATTCGGAAGGAATGTAACTGTCTTGAAAAATGCCCTTCCTTTTAAAATATCTGAATTTAACAGACTTGCAATGAGCACAGAAAGCACCAGTATGAATATCAGGCCTGTAATCCAGTATACAACCGTATTCTTAAGAGCATCCCAGAACATGTTGTCAATCAGCAGCTTTTTATAGTTGCCAAACCCGCAAAACTCCGGCGTACCGATTCCCTTCCAGTTCGTGAAGCTGATGGCAAAGGTCCAGACGGCGGGGATCAGCTGGAATACAAGAAACAACAGAAAAAAAGGCAGTATGAACAGATAGGGAGCTTTATATTTATTCAATGTCTTAAGCATGTGATCTCTCCTCATATTTTACAACTAAGAAAAACGCATTTGGAGTTTTTTAGTTGATGCGGCATTCGCCCGATGTATATGCATGCATATTCGACCGGCTCATTGCCAAAAAACACAAGGGGAAGGCAGGTCCTTCCCCTCATAAAGTACCTTTCTACTTAACGATTTCTGCCTTGCCGATCTTTGCCTTTAAGTTCTTATCCATATTGGCAATGGCCTGATCCATGGTCTGGTTGCCTGCCACGTAATTCTCCAGCTCTGCTGAAATAATTCCATCTGCCTCTGCATCCTGAGGTGTGACAATCAGGTTGGTTGCGCCGTTTTCCAGACACTTGCCCTCTATCTCCCGGAAAGACATGCCGCCATAAAAGCTGGAAGGCTCTTTCCAGAAGTCATCCTGAAGCATTTCTATTGAAATAGGGTTGGCATATGGAGCATTCTGGGCTTCCATGGATTTTACCCATGTGTTTCTGGACTGGGTGTCAAAGGTAAAATCCTTCCACATCTGTTCCAAAAGTCCGGCATATACGTTATCACCCTTGTTTACAATACAGAAATAGGAGGATACGGGCGCACCTGCCTTGCCTACGCCTTCAAACACAGGGGAAGACATGACCCGCCACTGTCCTGAAGTCGTCTGGCAGTTCTTCCTCATAAACTCATCCCAGAAAGCACCGATGTAGAAGGTCGCCACTTTCTGTTCGTTGATTGCATCATATAATGCAGGCTCCATGATTTCAGATTTTAACAGGAGCCCTTCTGAATAGAGGGTGTCCAAAGTTCCCAAAGCCAGCTTTGTCCCTTCATCTTCTCCGATTACAATGCCGCCGTTATCATCCCAGATTCTTGCATTTGCCTGAGGCATAAGACCTCTTCTTCCCCAGTACCTCCAGGTCCTGCTGCCGGGGCTGATGTAGGACAAATACACCTCACCGTTGCTTTTTTCCTTTAACAGGCGGCCTGCCTCCACATAACCGTCAAAGGTCTCCATCATTGCCGGGTCCACACCGTACTTTTCAAAAATGTCTTTGTTATAGAATAACACATTGGGACGCACCGACTCCGGAAGTCCGTAAATCTTGCCGTTAACTGCAGCATCATTGGCGGCACCTTCCACCATCTTATCTAAGTAGGGCTGCAGGAACTCTGTCTCATCCTTTAATATTCCTGCCTTAGAAAGGTCCATGATGTTCACCGGATCTAAGTATGTAGCATCAGGAAGGTCGTCATCTGCGCCTGCCAGTGCAGTCATGGTGATTTTCTCACGGCTCTGTGCATGCCCCTCTGTCTGCACGATCTCAATCTTAACATCAGGAGCAATGTCTTTGTGGTCAGCCAGCCAGGCATCATAGTACTCCTTAAGATACTGGGGCTGGCCTGTGCCGTAGATGGTGATGGTACCTGCCGGATATACGGTTTTATCCCCGGCCGTACCTTCTTCCTTGTCTGCTGACTGAGTGCTGTTGCCTGCGGCTGCCGTCGTACTGTCTGTACCGGCGTTGTTTCCCCCACAGCCTGCGATCATGCCTGCTGTCATTACTGCCGCCAAAAAGCTTGATGCTGTTCTTTTCATCTTTTTTCCTCCTTTTATATCTCTCTTGCCGCTTCTGCTATTGCACGGATCCTGTCATAAGGAATCTCTGTAGGAAGTGTGCAGTCAGCGCCAAGAATGAATGATGTTTTTCCATTATCACGAATTACCTTTTTTGCTTCTGCCTTCAGCTCATTGATCGTCCCTTCTACCATAACACCGCTTCTGTTGGCAAGCCCGCCCATGACGGTTGTGCCCTGGAAAAGCCTCTTCCCTTCATCAAGACTGAAATCAGTCTCATAAATTCCCCAGTTTACCACATCAGCCAGGCTGTTAAAGGATTCGTACCTCTTCATGTTTAAATTATTTTTACACATATGAAGAAAGTTCATACCTCCGGCTTCTTTGGAAGCTTTTAATATCTCCTTGTCAAAGGGCTCTATCATTTCCGAAAATTCTTCGTCAGTGAAGTAATGCTTCTCTCCGCCTAATGCTGCGTAATAAATTCCATCCAGTCCAATCTCCTTATATTTTACTGCCAGCTGGCACATCCCATCTGCAATTCTCTTAAACGCTTCCAGAACAGGCTGTTTCTTCTCCCTGATATGGGTGCAGAATAATTCTCTTACGCCCTCATAGCCATAACGTCCCTCAATGGGGTGAATGGCTGATGCACAAATTCCGTGAAGTGTGCCAAGGGAAAATGCATCCGGATCTGCCTGATCCAGGATTCTCTTTGCCATTTCAATCTGGCTTTTCAAGAAACCATCATGTAAGGAATAAGTGGGTATTTTATTCCAGTCCTCAGGAGTCCTGATCTCCCCTGCATCCGGAACCAGGTTCTCATTCATGATCTTGATGATATCCGTATCTGTCTGACGGAAAAATTCAAGATGAGACTGAACTCCCTTCTCCCCTTTCGCCTCGCTTTCCGGAAAGTGCAGCGAAAACCCGGTGGGCACATAATCCACTTCTTTTCCCTGGATCGCTGCCAATACCCGTTCTCTCTTTGTCATAATCATATCTCCTTTGTTCTGCTGTTTATACCACTGATATTATCACTGTTATGATCAATTGTCAATATGATCTCCGTCACTTTTTACACTTTTCATCATATTTATTTTTAATTTTGTGCACTTTGCCTCTCCATACAGTTTCCCGGCCAAGGCTCAATGCATCTTTTTTAAAATGTTGTATCCCATACCACCAGCTTAATTGGAACAGTTTCATAAATTTTCTTTTGCCTCCATGGGGTGTCCCTGAGTTTCTACACGAATACACAAAAAAAAGACATCTGCTGTAAAACAGATGTCTCCAAAAGTAGCGGAAGGGAGATTCGAACTCTCGACACCACGGGTATGAACCGTGTGCTCTGGCCAACTGAGCTATTCCGCCATATTTAATTTTATGAATAAGCAAATTTGCTTATCAATGGGACCTACAGGGCTCGAACCTGTGACCCTCTGCTTGTAAGGCAGATGCTCTCCCAGCTGAGCTAAGATCCCAGTGCTTGTCTTGGTCAGGAGCTCTTTATTTTCTCTTGTTCCCGACTGCCTCATTAGTATAATATTAATTGTATTAATTGTCAACACTTTTTTGTCAATATTTTTCATTTTTTCCTGTTCCACTGTTTGGCCCTTATTTTCCAAGGGTTTCCGCCATTTTACTATGCAGGAGGGCAACGAGGATCTGCCGGTATATCCCTTTAACTCACAAACTCAAGGTGGAAAAATGTTTTATTTCTGCATTATTCTCCATGGAGAATATCAAACAGTTCCTGATAATAGGTTCCATATATACTTCCCTTTCTCCAGATAAATGTAAAGTCATGGGTCAGGTGAAAATCCTCCAGTTCTATTCTTTTCAAAACTCCCCTGTTTAATTCCTCCTTAACAGCTGCTTCATATAGAAATGCGATCCCCTGCCCTTTTGCCGCCATCTGCTTCATGGCCCCGATGTTGCTGATTTCCATTATATTTGAAAAATCCTGAAGCAATAAATTCTTACCTTCCAGATAGCGTTCAAAGACATACCTGGTCCCTGAGCCAGGCTCCCTGATCAAAAGTCTTTCCAAAAGCAGGTCCTCCAGTTTACTTACAGCCCGCTGAAAACTGTAATCCGGCCCGCAGACCGCTGCAAAGGGTTCCGAGGCAAAGACCAGAAAATCATATTCCTTTTTCTGGAAAAACCCCTCCACCAAGGCAAATTCGATCTCCCCGTCATTGAGCTTTGCAAACAGCTCCCTGGTATCCCCCACCACCATCCGGACCGCTGTCTCAGGATAAACACGAAGGAGACGTATCAGCGCCTGGGGCATCACATACTCCCCGATGGTCATGGTGGCTCCAAATACCAGACTCCTGCCTTTTCCTGACTGCTGTCCCATGATCTTCTTTAAATGCAGTTCATCTGCCTTCATGGTTGTGGCAGCAGATAAAAATGCTTTTCCGGCCTCCGTTAAGCCCACCTTTTTTCCATTGTATTCAAACAGCTTAACCCCGTACCTTTCCTCTAGGTAATGAATATGATGGGATACTGCAGGCTGAGTGATGTGAAGTTCACTGGCAGCCTTTGTAAAGTTCATGTACCGGCATACCGCAAGAAATGTATCCACCCGAAAATCCAGCATAACTTATTTTCTCCTTTTTGATTGCTTCATTAACCATAACATATTTTTATTGTTTCATAAATATAAATAATTTTATTTTATTATTCTTTTCCAATATAATAAATTCAAATCAACAAGGAGGATTTTACCCATGAAAAAATACGCCCCAGGCGTTCTTCTCTGCCTTTTTATATCCGCTCCCGCGTGGTTTTTAGGAAAAGCCTTCCCGGTCATCGGCGGCCCTGTGTTTGCTATTCTCATAGGCATGGCTATGGCCCCCTTTGTAAAAAGGAAGGATTTTTTCCGTCCCGGAGTGGCCTTTGCTTCTAAAAAAATTCTGCAGTATGCTGTGGTTCTCTTAGGCTTTTCCATGAATCTGTCCACGGTTCTTCAAAAGGGCAGGGAAGCCCTTCCCATTATCCTGGCAACCATCACCACCTCCCTGGTGACCGCATTCCTTCTTTCCCGCAGATTAAGGATTCCAGGCAAAAACGCCATTTTAATCGGCGTCGGCTCCTCCATCTGCGGAGGCTCCGCCATTGCCGCAACGGCTTCCGTCATTGATGCCGATGACAGTGAGATCGCCCAGTCCATTTCCGTCATCTTTTTATTCAACATTGCGGCAGCTCTTCTATTCCCTGCCCTTGGTACGGCTTTGGGCCTTTCCAATGAAGGCTTTGGCCTGTTTGCCGGAACTGCAATTAACGATACCTCATCTGTAACAGCTGCTGCTTCCGCCTGGGATGGCATGTACGGGAGCAACACCCTGGAAGCCGCCACCATAGTAAAACTGACCAGGACCCTTGCCATCATTCCTATTACCCTGTTTTTGGCATGTTACCGGGCCAAAAAGGAAAAAGAGATTTCGGAACCAGCCATAAGTATCCAAAAAGTACTTCCGTTTTTCGTACTCTTTTTTCTGCTGGCTTCCATCATCACGACAGTGTTTTCCCTGCCGGCCCAGGTCACAGATCCTTTAAAGAACTTAAGTAAGTTTTTCATTGTTCTGGCCATGGGAGGCATTGGGACCAATACCGATCTGGTCAAGCTGATCCGGTCAGGAAAAAGGCCTCTTTTATTAGGCTTTTCCTGCTGGTTTGGAATTTCTGCAGTAAGCCTGGTACTTCAGGCTGTTCTGGGAATATGGTAAACCAAAGGCGGCCGGGAAACGTAGATTTCGTATTCCCTGCCGCCAAATATTTACTCTTCTTTTTTTAAGTATACCGTCTTATTGTTATTTTTATTTTCCCTGACTTCCAGCTGTCCGATGCTGTGAACAAATTTTGAGAAGGTGGAATATCCGTAATCCTTTACTTTGAAATCAGCAAACTTCCGGTGCATGCCATTTCCCAGGGCAGCCAGCTCCATACCGTTCTTTCCGCCGCCCTTTACCAGCCAGATGGCATAATCATCCAGTTCCTGCTTTTTGGTACGGTTATCCTTCATCCGCACGGTCACCACATTATTGGACTTTTTAAGCTCAAAGCTGCCCATTTCCTCCAAAAATTTGGACAGGGAGCTGTAGCCGTAGTTTCTCACATCAAAATCAGAATATTTCTTCACAAGACGGTTGCCGATCTCTCCAAGCCCGGTTGCCTTATTCTTGTCCTCATTTTCCAGAATGATGGAAGTGATATCCTGTTCAATCACCTCTTTTCCTATTGCGCCTCCGCCTGTCCCCTCCTCATCCTGGTTAAGAAGAACCTCCAGATTAGTAAAAACCGTACAGGCCGCCCGGAAGGATTTGGGTGTCTTATCCTCTCCCATTCCGATAACTTCCTTTCCGGACTCCCGGAGCCTGCTGGCTAAGCGGGTGAAATCACTGTCGCTGGATACGATGCAGAATCCATCCACATTGTCCGTATAAAGCAAGTCCATGGCATCAATGATCAGGGCCGAATCGGTGGCATTCTTTCCTACAGTATTGGAAAATTGCTGGATTGGAGTGATTGAATTTTCAAGAAGCTCCATTTTCCATTTTCCCATCTGGGAGCTTGTCCAATCTCCGTAAATCCTTTTGTAAGTAATGACTCCATACCGGGTCATCTCATCCAGAATACATGTAATATACTTTGCGGAGATATTATCCGAATCAATCAATACTGCAAATTTCTTGTCGCTCAATACTCTGTTCTCCTGTCTTCATTTATTTTCATTATTCTGTCAATTCATTCCTGCCTTTCCATTATATTTCATTTTTCCATTTATTACAATATCATTGCAGTGGTTAAAATGGGAGAATTTTTGCAACGTATTTTGCTGTATTTCAACCATACTAAGGAAGAAAGCTCAATGAATGACTGAAAGGAGTGTTATTATGAATTCAAGTACTTCATGTGGATGTGACACATCAAATGGAAGTCCTGCTACACCTTCAAAAACGGTTCAACTGGCCATCGCCACCATTCCCATGCAGCCCTGGGAACAGCCTTATGATCCTCAGACGGCCTTAAAGCACGGAACCATTTTCCCAAGCCTTAATCTTCCTTTCTATGTAACAGGAGGTGATCAGTAATGGCGGATCAAAAAACTCTTTTAAAGCAGATCACGGAAGTTAGTTTCACTGTTAATGATTTGACTCTGTATCTGGATACCCATCCATTGGATGAAAATGCATTAACAGCCTTTAAGCAGGCAATGGATCAAAGAAAACAGCTCTTAAAAACCTATGCGGAAAACTTTGAACCACTCACCATCAACTGTGTCTGTCCTGATACAAACAACAAAACAGAAACCCAGACAAAATATGCGGGACAAAAGCATTTCACCTGGACAGACGGCCCGCTTCCCTGGGAAGGAGGTACTGTATAATGTGGAATTATGAAAAAAGACTGCAGTTCCCTGTAAACATCAAGGAGACCTGCCCGAAAACAGCTTCCCTGATCATCAGCCAGTTCGGCGGACCGGATGGAGAGATGGCAGCTTCCATGCGTTATCTTTCCCAAAGGTACTCCATGCCATGCAAAGAAGTAGGAGGTCTTTTAACTGATATTGGAACGGAAGAGCTTGGGCATCTGGAAATGATCTGCGCCATCATTTACCAGCTGACAAAGAATCTTTCTGTGGAGCAGGCAAAGACAGCAGGGTTTGATGCCTACTATATTGACCATACAACAGCCCTCTGGCCAATGGCAGCAGGCGGGGTTCCTTTTAATGCCTGTGAATTCCAGTCGAAAGGCGATGCCATTACCGATTTAGTCGAGGACCTGGCAGCAGAGCAAAAAGCGAGAACCGTCTATGACAACTTAATCCGTATCATACCAAATCCCGATATAAGGGAACCCTTAAAGTTTCTCCGGGAAAGGGAAGTGGTACACTTCCAGCGGTTTGGTGAAGCTCTCGAAAAGATCAAATCCAATTTGAATCCGAAAAACTTCTATTATTATAACCCGGAGTTTGACAAACAATTTGTTAAAACCCCCATGCAATAAACAAAAAAGGCTGGAACATATCCCTGCGTTCCAGCCTTTTTTGTTATTTATTTTTTATCCGTGCAATATCGATTAAGGTCAGTTCTTTTGCCCTGTTCTCCATGCTGGTGACCAAAGCGGCCGCCGTATCCAAGGAAGTTAAAACCGTTACGCCTGTTTCTATGGCATTTCTCCGGATCACAAAGCCGTCTCTGCTTCTGTCCGCCCCCTGGGTCGGCGTATCAATGACCAGATCGATCTCATGGCCCAGGATCAAGTCCAGAAGATTGGGGGATTCCTGTTCCAGCTTGCGCACCATAAGGGCCTTTATCCCATGGTCCTTTAAGGCTCTGGCCGTTCCTGAGGTGGAAAATATCTTATAGCCCTGGTCCTGGAACCTTCTTGCAATATCAATGATCTCCTCTTTATCGGAATCCTTCACGGTTATGATCATATTTTTATGTCTCGGAAGCTTGATCCCGGCTCCTGCAAACGCTTTATAAAGAGCCTCATTAAAGGTTTTTGCTATCCCTAAACATTCTCCGGTGGACTTCATCTCCGGTCCAAGGCTTACATCGGCGCCGCGGATCTTTTCAAAGGAAAACACCGGCATTTTCACGGCAATATAATCTGCCTCAGGCAAAAGCCCAGGCTCATATCCCAGGTCCCTGACGGAGTGTCCGCAGATGACCTGGGTAGCCAGTGGAATAATGGGAACACCGGTCACCTTGCTGATATAAGGTACGGTCCGGGAAGACCTGGGATTTACCTCAATCACATACACCTCTTCCCCGCTTACAATGAACTGAATGTTGATCATGCCCTTAACATGCAGGGCTCTGGAAAGCCTTTTTGTATATTCCACCAGGGTTTCCTTTACGGTTTCACTGATGCTTTGGGCCGGATATATGGAAATGCTATCACCGGAGTGGACGCCGGCCCTTTCCATATGCTCCATTATGCCTGGAATCAGAATGTCCTTTCCGTCACAAACTGCATCCACCTCAATTTCCTTGCCAGGTATATATTTATCCACTAAAATGGGGTGTTCCTGCGCGATCTGGTTGATGATTCCAATGAATTCATCAATATCCTGATCAGAGATGGCTATCTGCATCCCCTGTCCGCCCAGAACATAGGAGGGCCTTACCAATACCGGATATCCCAGCTCTCCTGCCGCCTTCTTGGCTTCCTCTGCTGTGAAAACCGTCTGGCCCGCAGGTCTTGGAATCTGACATTCCTCCAAAATCTTATCAAACAGTTCCCTGTCCTCAGCCGCATCCACATCCTCCGCAGATGTGCCCAGAATGGGAATCCCCATTTTCATTAAGGCTTCTGTCAGTTTAATTGCCGTCTGTCCGCCGAACTGGACCACGGCCCCGTCCGGCCTTTCCACATCAACGATGCTTTCCACATCCTCCGGGGTAAGAGGCTCAAAATACAGCTTATCCGCGATATCAAAATCCGTGCTCACTGTCTCCGGATTGTTATTGACTATTATGGTTTCATATCCTTCTCTGCGGAAGGTCCACGTACTGTGAACCGAACAGAAGTCAAATTCGATTCCCTGTCCGATGCGGATGGGGCCGGAACCAAGAACCAGCACCTTTTTTCTTCCCTCGGTTTTTACCGCTTCATTCTCGCTTCCAAAGCAGGAATAATAATAAGGGGTTTCAGCGGCAAATTCGGCGGCGCAGGTATCCACCATTTTAAACGCTGCTACAATGCCGTTTTCCTTTCTCATCCGGCGGATCTCTTCCGCCGGAATTTTAGTCAGCCTGGAAATGATTGTATCAGGAAATTCAAGCCGCTTTGCTTCCATTAACAGATCCGGGGTAAGAGGTCCTTTCTTAAGGGCTTCCTCCATTTCCACAAGAATTGCCAGTTTATCAATGAACCACACATCAATTTTTGTAATATCATGGATCTTTTCATAGGAAAAGCCTCTTCTTAAAGCCTCTGCAATGACCCAGATCCTTCGATCATCCACCAGGTGAAGGGTCTCGGCCAGCTCCTCTTCCGTAAGCCCTGTAAAATCATAGGACATGAGGCTGTCCACATGCTGCTCCAGGGAGCGGATAGCCTTCATAAGACCGCCTTCAAAATTGGTGCAGATGCTCATGACCTCGCCGGTGGCCTTCATCTGGGTTCCTAAATTTCTCTTTGCGCTTAAGAACTTATCAAAGGGAAGGCGGGGCATCTTTACCACACAGTAATCCAGCATGGGTTCAAAGCTGGCATAGGTCTTCTTTGTCACCGCGTTCTTTATTTCATCCAGGGTGTAGCCCAGGGCGATCTTGGCCGCAACCTTTGCTATGGGGTAGCCGGTGGCCTTGGAGGCCAGGGCAGAGGAACGGCTGACACGGGGATTTACCTCGATCACACAGTACTCAAAGCTTTCCGGGTGAAGAGCATACTGGACGTTGCAGCCTCCGGTGATCCCAAGCTCGCTGATGATCTTAAGGGCAGAGGTGCGAAGCATCTGGTACTCCTTATCTCCCAAGGTCTGGGAAGGAGCCACCACAATGCTGTCCCCGGTATGAACTCCTACAGGATCGATGTTTTCCATATTACATACGGTGATCACATTGCCTGCGCCGTCCCGCATCACCTCGTATTCGATTTCCTTCCAGCCTGCAATACAGCGCTCCACAAGGACCTGTCCCACGCGGGATAAACGGAGCCCGTTTTCCAGGATCTCACGGCACTGTCCCGGATTTTCTGCAATTCCTCCCCCTGAGCCGCCTAAGGTATAGGCGGGACGGAGCACCACGGGATATCCGATCTCCTCGGCAACCTTAAGGCCATCCTCCACATGTTCCACAATATCAGAGGGAGCCACCGGCTCACCGATTTTTTCCATGGTCTCTTTAAACAGCTCCCGGTCCTCTGCCTTTTTAATGGTAAGGGCCGTGGTTCCGATGAGGCGCACCTTGTGCTCCTTTAAAAACCCCTTATCATCCAGTTCCATGGCAAGGTTTAAGCCAGCCTGGCCTCCAAGGGTTGGCAGGACGCTGTCAGGCCTTTCCTTTAGGATAAGCTGTTCCACCACCTCTACGGTCAAGGGTTCTATATAAACCTTATCTGCAATGTCCTTATCCGTCATGATGGTCGCCGGATTGGAGTTTAAAAGAACCACTTCTATGCCTTCTTCTTTTAAAGAGCGGCAGGCCTGTGTTCCGGCGTAATCAAATTCTGCTGCCTGGCCGATGACGATGGGACCGGAGCCAAGAACGAGCACCTTTTTAATATCCTGATTCTTCGGCATTATCTTTCCACCTCCATCATTTTTATAAACCGGTCAAATAAGTAGCCGGAATCCTGCGGACCAGGACAGGCCTCCGGATGATACTGCACGGTGAATATATTTTTGCCTGTATATTTTAATCCTTCATTGGTTCCGTCGTTTACATTGACAAAGGCAGGAACCGCCACTGCTTGGTCCATGGTGTCCACATCCACCACATAACCGTGGTTCTGGGAGGAAATATACACCCGTCCGGTTTCCAAATCCTTCACCGGATGGTTGCCGCCTCTGTGGCCGTATTTCAGCTTGTGAGTATCAGCGCCGGCAGCAAGGGCCATGAGCTGATGACCCAGGCAGATGGCGAAAATCGGAACATTGGATTCATATAATTTCTTTATTTCCTCAATGACCTCCACGCACTCCTTTGGATCCCCCGGTCCGTTGGACAGCATGATTCCGTCCGGACAGGAAGATAGGATCTCTTCTGCTTTCGTCAAAGCTGGGTAAACCGTTACTTCACAGCCTCTCTCCTGCAAGGAGCGGGCGATATTCTGCTTTGCCCCCAGATCCAAAAGTGCCACCTTTTTCCCTGGGCCTGGCAGAACGTATTTCTCCCTGCAGGTGGTCTTCTCCACCACACCGGTCACGGAATATGTTTTCATACGCGAAATGACAGCTTCAAGGTCATAACCTTCATCGGTTGTGATCATGCCGTTCATCGTACCTTTTTCTCTTAGGATTTTTGTTAGGGCTCTTGTATCGATACCACTGATACCTGGAATGTTGTGTTCTTTTAAGAAATGCTGAAGGGTATCCCCGCTTCTAAAATTGCTGGGAATTCTAGATAATTCTCTGACAATGTAGCCATCCGGCCATGGTTTTAGTGATTCCATATCTTCATGACAAATACCGTAATTACCAATCAGGGGATAAGTCATCACAACCGCCTGCCCCGCATAGGAGGGGTCGGTGAGGACTTCTAAATAACCTGTCATGGAAGTATTGAATACGATCTCACTGATCACTTCCTGGGTTGAACCAATACTCGATCCTGTAAACACAGTACCGTCTTCCAGTATTAAAAAAGCTTTCATAAGCAAAGTCCCTGTCCTTTCTTAATGCTATGGTTGTTGAGCCTGCCCAAATACTACCGTTCAGCCATGCTATTCATAATTCAGCAAATCAAATATATTTCTGAAAGGTGGATATGTACGGCTGAACTGAATGCCCAAATTGTATAGATTATACATGATGCTGCGACATTTTTCAACTGTTTTCTTCTTATATATTTTTTTATATTTTCTTATAAATCCTGCATATTTTATTATTTTATTAAAAAATCATGCATAATAATGCAAAATCTATGGTTGATTTTTCAAAAGTATACTTTCTGCACAATCCGCACAAACTATGATTGAGGTGATAAATTATGATTGATAACAGCGAACTGCCCATCGGCTTTACCATGGAGTTAGCGCAGCACTCGGATATTCTGACCCGGTTCGCCGAACTTCCGGAAGAACAGAGAAACAGGATTGTAAACGGAGCAAGATCCGTTGAAAGCCGGGATGAAATGCGTAACTATGTGGAGTCCATGTTTCAAGAAACAAAATCATCCTTTTTCTAAAAAGCTTCCCGCAGGATTAAATTTTATCTTTCCCTGCGGGGGCTTTTGTAATTATTCCTTTTCCCTCTTAATATATTTAATAATAATTAATTCATTAAGGGGCATTCTATGAAAAAATTCACGACGGTTATGGCACAGCAAACGACTGCTTCCGGCGCGCTTCAGGTAGATGTAGTTTCCCAGGAAAATAATTTCCCCATCCGGGATGCAGAGGTTTCCATTGCCTACAAGGGGGACCCTGAAAGCACGGTGGAACGTCTTACCACCAACTCATCCGGTCAGACGGAGCAGGTCCAGCTTGCCGCACCTCCAGTTGACTACAGCTTATCACCGGGCCTTTATCAACCCTACTCGGAATACATACTTACCGTCATAGCCCAGGGCTTTGAACCTGTGGCCATCTCCGGCACGGAGATCCTGGCAGATTCCACGGCCATTCAGCCGGTGCGCATGACTCCTGTCCAGGATGAAGTAGGGCCGGATGTTCCCATCGTCATCCCGGACCATACCTTATACGGAGAGTATCCTCCCAAAATCGCGGAAGCTGAGGTAAAACCCATAGCTGAATCAGGAGAAATCGTTTTAAGCCGGGTAGTGGTTCCCCAGACGATCATCGTCCACGACGGAGTCCCTACCGATCCGACAGCTACCAATTATTACGTCCCCTACTTAGATTACATTAAAAACGTGGCATCCAGCGAAATTTACGCCACATGGCCCAGGTCCGCCATCACCGCCAATGTTCTTGCTATCATGAGCTTTACTTTAAACCGTGTCTATACGGAGTGGTACCGGAACCAGGGATATGATTTTACCATCACCTCCTCCACGGCCTTTGACCATAAATGGATCTATGGGCGGAACATCTACGAAAGCATTTCCCAGGTGGTGGATGAGATCTTTAACAGCTACTTGTCCCGTCCAGGCATCAGACAGCCCATCCTCACCCAATACTGTGACGGCAACAGGGTCCAGTGTCCTAACTGGATGTCCCAGTGGGGAAGCTGCACCCTTGGAGAACAGGGCTATTCCGCCATTGAAATACTGCGTTATTATTATGGAAGTGATATGTACATCAACACCGCAGAACAGGTATCCGGGGTTCCTTCCTCCTGGCCAGGTTATAACCTGACCATCGGAGCCAGCGGTGATAAGGTCCGCCAGGTTCAGGAACAGCTTGATACAATCGCTACCGTCTATACCGCCATTCCACGCATCAGGGCCGACGGAATCTTTGGCCCGGCAACCGCCGAAGCAGTCCGGCAATTCCAGTCCATTTTCGGGCTTCCTGTAACCGGCATCATTGATTTTGCCACCTGGTACAGGATTTCCCATATTTATGTGGGGATCACACGGATCGCAGAGTACTCTTAAAAAGCAGGGTCTTACAGACCCATGATGATATGTCATTTTAAGTATAGCACTGAATGATGATAATAACCATTCAGTGCTATATTTTTAACCTTATTTCTGATATAATAAAATAAATAATTTTACAATGCAATGCATTCGGTCAGTGCAAGGAAAAAGGCCCCATGGAAAGGGCCTTCTTCCTTTTTCTATCTTAACCTTCTCCCCCCAGTAAATCGGCCGCCACATATCCCAGCAAAGCCAGAGCAATCCCCCCAAGCAGCTCATACAGCTTCACCTCTCCCCACTGCATATCCCATAAGATGACAAAGGGAGAGGAAAACACCAGGCCTATGATGACCCGGTACATTTGGCGCTCATGGCGGGTGAGAAGGCGTTCCACCACTTTTGCAAAGAGAAACACACCGATCAAAAGACCCGACACATAGGGCGCCAGCACCAGCCCGTTTATCCAAAGGCTTTGGAGGTCAAAAGATGAGAGAGCCCTTATGCAGGCATTGTTCGTCTGCAGTATGGGTTCATAATAGCCTATCATCATCATGATCATGGATCCGCTCACTCCCGGAACCACCATGGTGGCTGCAGCCAGCAGACCCACCATAAACAGCGTGAACATCCAGAGCCTTCCGGAAGAAAGATAAGCCGCACCGGAAGCCATGTTCATTCCCTCTCCGCTATGGCCGGAGGTAATGGTTGTTTCGGCAATAAAGGTAATGAGAATGACCGCGCAGCAGGTAAGGGCTGCCGTTAATATGCCTTTTTTTCTGTCTGTCCGGTCTTTTGTAAACGATTTTTGAAAAAGGGAAGGAAGTCCGCCGCCGATCAATCCCAAAAATGCCATTTTGGTTTGGAGCGGATATGTATGGAAAAGGTATTCAAATGCCAGAGACAGAAAGATAATGCCTGCAACCGCCCCTACCCCATAAGGGAGGAGAACCCGCAGGCTTTTTAAAGGTTCCCGGAAAAGCTGCGTCACCGCATGAATGATCTTATCGTACACTCCCATGGTAATAGCCAGCATTCCCCCGCTGATGCCGGGAAGTATGTTTGCCACGCCAATGATAACACCCTTTAAAAGCTCACTGATATATTCCAAGCAATTCCTCCTGAATTAAATATATATGGTATATCCTATGCCCTCCTGACCGCTTCTAATACACCTTTCCCCTGGTTACGTCTGTTTTCTGGCAGCAGAAAAAAGCCGCAGGGGCGTGACTTCTTTCAAAAAGCCTGCGTCCCGGCGGCCAGATGCAAAGCAACAAAGCAGCCTTGGGCTTAAAACACAGCCGGTCTTTTTACCATAAACGTGCTATATCCGCACTTTCTGAGAGTCTGCTCCATGCGCACCGCATTATCGAGATTGCGGAATGCTCCCACACGGACCTTATATAATCCGTCTTCATAGACAACAAAGGCCGGGAAACCCTGCGCCTTTAAAGTGATGACCTGATCTTCTGCCAGAGTATGGACCCGGTATGCCCCTACCTGCACCTGATAATATTCGGGACGTGTCTCCTCCTGTTCCTTTATGGAATTTAGGACGCCATCTGCAATGGCCTGGGCCACAGCCTGGAAGTTCTCATCAAATAAGTTATTATCCTCTTCGTTGTCAATAAATCCTACTTCCACCATAACCGATGGTATCTTTGTCCGCCTGAGAATTACCAGGCCCGGACGTTCTACTGTGCCTAAATTGACAAATCCGGCTTCATTTAAGGCTTCTCCTATGTTTTTGGCCAGCATGCCCGGCACCCCTTTATCTTCAAATACAAGAACTTCTATTCCGGAACCGGTGCCTGGAACCGGCATGGCATTGCGGTGGAGGGAAACAAATAAATCTGCTTCCGCATCATTGGCCATCATGGCCTTCTCAAGGGGCGTATTGTAGGTATCGTCAGTTCTGGTATATCTGACGTCAACTCCGTTGTCTGCAAGAATTCTTCCCACAGCCATCGCAAGCTTTAAGTTATCATCTTTTTCTTTCCGTCCGCCATAGGACGCACCTGGATCCGCGCCGCCATGACCGGCATCTATTACTACGATCATTCTCTCAGCCAAAAGAAAAACTCCCTTCACATACTTCTATTATATAAAGTATGTAAAGGAAGCCTTCTCGGTACCATTTTTTCGTACCATATTTATTCTTTTTCTCCTAATTCCGCCATCACATCCACGTCTCTTGGCCCTACCGGAGTGGAAAATACTATCTGAGTGCTGGTCTTTCCGTATTTCTGAAGCCGCCCGATAAAAACGTCCAGCTCCATGGTACTTGGAAAAGCTACTTTCACCAGCATGGAGTATTCTCCTGTAACGCAGTTGCACTCCAGCACATTGGGTATGGACTTCATATCCTCATAGAACTGGATCTTATCCGCCGGTGGAACTTCAAGGCTTACAAATGCTGTGATATGGTATCCCAGCTTCCTTGAATCCACTGCTGCATGGTAGCCAGTGATGATTCTTTCCCGCTCCAGCTTTTCAATTCTGGAAGAAACTGCGGGAGAAGACAGAAAAGTGGTTTCTGCTATGTTTTTTAAGGATTCTCTGGCATTCTTTTGTAATGTCTTCACTATTTTTCTATCGATGTCATCCATTTTTTCCTCCCGGAAAGAAGAAAAGCGCCAGCACCGCTAAGGCACTGAACGCTTTTGTTCTTTCAATTAAAACTGCACGCTTATGAATCTTTCATAGATTTATCATAACCAATCATTATATGCTTGTCAATGTTTATTTTTTAAGGCACGGCATTTTTTTCATCCGTTCCATGGCTTCTACGGTGTTCTCATAGGTTCCAAATGCCGTTAAACGGAAGTATCCCTCACCGCTTGGTCCAAATCCGCTTCCAGGAGTTCCCACCACGCCGGCTTCCACAAGAAGGCTGTCAAAAAACTCCCAGGAGGTCATTCCTGCCGGTACCTTTAACCAGATATAAGGCGCATTGACGCCGCCGTAAACCTCACAGCCGGCTTCCTTCAGCCCGGTGTAGATGGTTTTCGCATTTCTCATGTAATAAGCCACCTGTTCCTTTAACTGGGCCTTTCCTTCCTCAGAATAAACCGCAGCTCCGGCCTTCTGGACAATATAGGGCGCTCCGTTAAATTTAGTTCCATGGCGTCTGGCCCATAGGGAGTGAAGAGAGACCCCTCCCCTTACCAGGACTTTTGGAATGACGGTAAAGCCCAGGCGCACGCCGGTAAAACCTGCATTTTTTGAAAAGGAACGAAACTCAATGGCACAGGTTTCGGCGCCCTTGATCTCATAGATGGAATGAGGCACGTCATCCTGGGCAATGTAGGCTTCATAGGCAGCGTCATAAAGGATCACAGCCCCCTTGTTATTGGCATAATCCACCCATACCTTTAACTGGTCCCTGGTGAGGGTGGTTCCCGTAGGATTGCCCGGAACACATAAGTAAATAAGATCCGGCGTCTCGTTTGGAAGCTCCGGTACAAAATGATTTTCAGCCGTACATGGCATATAAATAACATTGCTCCACTTACCGGCTTCTTCCTCGTATTCCCCGGTTCTTCCTGCCATGGCATTGGAATCCACATAAACCGGATAAACCGGGTCGCAGACTGCAATTTTACAGCTTTCGTCAAAGATCTCCTGGATATTTCCGCAATCACTCTTAGCGCCGTCCGAAATAAAGATTTCATCAGGGGATATCTCACAGCCTCTGGCTGTGTAATCTTCCTTTGCAATGATTTCTCTTAAAAATCCATAGCCCAGATCCGGCGCATAGCCATGAAAGGTCTCCTTACAGCCCATCTCATCCACCGCTTCATGAAGCGCATTAATAATGGCCGGCGCAATGGGCTGGGTCACATCACCGATTCCCAGACGGATGATCCTCTTATCCGGATTTGCCTCAGTATAGGCGTTTACCTTTTTCCCAATGGTGGAAAAAAGATAGCTTCCTGGAAGCTTTAAGTAATTTTCATTGATTTTTACCATGGGTTCCTCCTGTTACTTTAAAGATTTTTTATGTTAAATTCACCTTCAAACACTTCCACCGCCGGTCCGGTCATGAACACATGTCCGCTTCCTTCCCGGTCCCAGTGAATGGTCAGATTACCGCCCTTTAGTTCCACTTGAACGGTTTGGCCGGTACGGCCGCTTAAGGCAGAGGCGACCGCACTGGCAGTGGCTCCTGTCCCGCAGGCATAAGTTTCCCCGCTGCCTCTCTCCCATACCCTCATGCGGATATAATCCCGGTTCACCACCTGAATAAATTCTGAATTGGTCCGTTCCGGAAAACGCTCATGGTTTTCAAAAGCAGGTCCAATGGCCTCTAAATCCAGACAGTCAATGTTATCCAGGTAGTAAACGGCATGGGGGTTTCCCATGGAAATGCCGATGAACTCATAGCTCTTTCCATCGACCAGTATCGGCTCCGGCACCTGGCTGGTGATCTCCGGCACTCCCATGTCCACTGTGATCTGGACAGCCTTTCCATTCTCCTGTTTTACCTTTAAATGTTTGATCCCTGCTCCCGTCTCCACGTCAAATTCCGTTTTTTCCACCAGGCGGTGATCGTAAACATACTTTCCCACACAGCGGATGCCGTTGCCGCACATCTGGCTCTCCGAGCCGTCGGCGTTAAACATCCGCATTTGGCAGTCCGCTGTCTCTGACGGACAGATGAGGATCAGTCCATCGGATCCAATGCCAAAGTGCCGGTCGCTGACCTTTTTGGCAAGCTCGGCCGGAGCTTCCACAGATTCCTCAAAACAATTGATATAAACGTAATCGTTTCCGATTCCCTGCATTTTTGTAAATTTCATCGTTCTCTCCCACAACTATCGATTGATCAGGCTCATGATCATCTGGGCAGTTTCCACCATATTGGTTCCGCTGTCCATGCTGCATTTCTGGATGTACCGGTGGGCATCCGTTTCGGACATGTGGTTCCGCTCCATCAAAAGCTCTTTTGCCTGTCTGATCATTTCTATTTCTTCCTTGCTCCGCTCTTTTGGCTGGCTTTTTAATTTCTTACGCCTTCTGGCAAGAGATTCCATCATCATTTCCAGAGTGCTTACCAGATCCTGTACCTTTAAGGGATGGCCCAGGCAGACCACACCCTCAGGCGCCCTGCCGCTCCACTGGCTGGGGGACACTAAAAGAAGCATCTGCATGCCCTCCGGAAGGCATTCATAAAGCTCATGAAACACCATATCCGCAAACCTGTATCCGCATACTACGATTCCACTGCCCAGCTCGTCGGCGCTGTTTACCGCCTGTGCACCGGAGGTGCAGACCGCTGATACCGTAAAGCCGTTCCTCATAAGAATATTTTTAATATTTTTTGCATCCTCTTCTCTGGAAAATGCCACTATCACATTGGTCAAACACTCTCACCTCCAGATAATCGTATCAGAAAACAGAAATCATCAATACTTATACAGGTATTCTTCCACTTCCCAATCCGTTACCTGGGCCCGGAACAGGTGCCATTCGGTTTCCTTTGCTTCCAGGTACTTGGTATAGATATGTTCGCCCAGCACTTCTTTCATAAAATCGTCCTTCCGGAAGTCCTCAATGGCCTCTCCCAGGGTTTCCGGCAGGCGCTCAATGCCTTTTTTCAAAATCTCCTCCGGCTGCATGGCAAAAATGTTCTGATCAACGCTTTCCGGCGGAGTAAGCCCTTTTTCGATCCCGTCAAGACCGGCAGCCAGGCAGGCAGCCAGAGCCAAATAAGGGTTGACGGCCGGGTCCGGACAGCGAAGCTCAATCCTGGTTCCCGCTCCTCTGGAGGAAGGGATGCGGATCAGAGAGCTTCTGTTTGCCCTGGCTGACCATGCAATATAAACCGGAGCGTCATATCCGGGGACAAGGCGTTTATAGGAATTGACCAAGGGATTAGTTAGTATTGCCATCCCTTTCATGTGATAAAGGATTCCTGCTATAAACTGATAGGCAGTCTTGCTTAAGCCCAGCTTATCGGATGCGTCCTCAAACATGTTATTGCCTTTTAAATCAGACAGGGACATATTGATGTGCATTCCGGAACCGTTGACTCCTGCCTTTGGTTTTGGCATAAAGGTAGCATGAAGTCCGTGGCGCTTGGCAATGGACTTTACGGCCATTTTAAAGGTCATGATGTTATCTGCTGTCACCATGCCCTCTGCATACTGAAAATCGATTTCATGCTGCCCAGGAGAAATCTCATGATGGGAAGCCTCGATCATAAATCCCATTTCTTCCAGATTCAGCACCATATCCCGGCGGACATTCTCGGCCAGATCAATGGGAGCCACATCAAAATAGCTGGCTGTCTCATGGGTTTCCGTTGTGGGACGCCCCTCTTCATCCGTATGGAAAAGGAAGAATTCACATTCCGGCCCTGCATGGAATTCAAATCCCATGTCCCTTGCTTTCTTCAGCACTTTTTTAAGCACGAATCTGGGATCGCCGTCAAACGGCATCCTGTCCGGGCAGTATACGTCGCACATCAGGCGGGCAACCTTCCCCTGCTGTGGACGCCATGGAAATATCTCAAAGGTATCAAGATCCGGATAAAGGTACATGTCAGACTCTTCCATTCTCACAAAACCCTCAATGGCAGAACCGTCAAACATGCAGCGGTTCTCCAGTGCCTTGCCAAGCATGCTTTTGGTGATCGCAACATTTTTCAGCATACCGAAAATATCTGTAAACTGAAGGCGGATAAATTCCACGTCTTCTTCCTCTACGATCCGGAATATATCTTCTTTGCTGTACTTGCTCATAATGCTGTCTCCCTTCTTAAACTCTAAAATGAAAAGCCCCAGCTTTTCTGTAATAGCAAAAAAAGGGGCAGGCAAACACAGTCTCACATCAATGGACCATCTTCGCACCACCCCGTCATATGTGTAAAATATAACAGCTGGGAAAAAATTTGTCAATATTTTTATTTATTACTTTGATAAGCCAAAGCCCTGATGGCATTTAAAATGGCAAGTACCGAAACCCCTACATCTCCAAATACGGCTGCCCACATCGTTGCCATTCCAGCGGCCGACAATATAAGAATGAGCACCTTTACTCCAATGGCGAAAACGATATTCTGCTTCACAATGACCGCTGTTTTCCTGGCAATTGCGATGGCGTCTATAAGCTTTGAGGGTTCATCCGTCATGATCACCACATCAGCGGCTTCTACCGCCGCATCAGAGCCGATTCCGCCCATGGCGATTCCAACATCGGCACGGGCAAGGACCGGGGCATCATTGATGCCGTCACCTACAAAGGCCAGATTCATCCCTTCCCGTTTCCTTGACAGCAGTTCCTCTACCTTTCCTACCTTATCACCGGGAAGAAGGCCGCCGTGAACCTCGTCAAGCCCCAGCTTTTCACCAACCGCGCGGCCAACTTCCGGCTTATCACCTGTCAGCATCACCAGCTTCCTGACTCCTGCCTCCTTTAATCCTTTTAATGCCATTGGCACGTCATCCCGTATGGTGTCAGAAATGGTGATGGAACCCAGATACCGCCCGGCCTCAGCCACATAAAGAGAGGTTCCTGTTACAGACTCCTGGGCCGGGACCGTGATCCCCTGCTGTTCCATAAGCCTTGCATTGCCGATATAAAGCTCCTGTTCCTTCCCTTCTTCATTAAGCTCTGCCTTAATGCCGTGTCCTGCTATCTCTTCCACCCTGCCGATGAGTGTCTCATCAACAGGCTTTCCATAAGCTTCCTTTACCGACAAAGCGATGGGATGATTGGAATGGAACTCTCCATATGCAGCCAGCCTTAAAAGCTCTTCCTCAGTTCCTTCTGCAGGATCCACGTTTGTGACCCGGAATTTTCCTGTTGTAAGAGTGCCTGTTTTGTCAAAGACAACTGTTTCCAAGGAGGCCATGGCTTCTAAGTAATTGCTTCCCTTCATAAGGATCCCATTTCTGGAAGCAGCGCCCAGCCCTCCGAAAAAGCTTAAGGGAACGGAAATCACCAGAGCACAGGGACAGGAAACCACCAGAAAGCTGCAGGCACGGTAAATCCAGGTTCCCCACCCGCCGCCAAACACCAAAGGAGGAATCAATGCCAGGATGAGTGCCAGAGCCACCACAACCGGCGTATAAACCCTTGCAAACCTGGTGATGAAGTTCTCGGCCTTTGCTTTTCTAAAGCTGGCATTTTCCACCAGCTCCAGGATCTTTGCCACCGTGGAGTCATCAAACAGCTTTGTTACCCTGACCTCCAAAACACCGTTTAAATTAATGGAACCGCTGAGTACGGCATCGTTTTCCTTCACTTCCACAGGCATGGATTCTCCTGTCAGGGCCTTTGTATCCAGCCCTCCGGTACCCTTTATGACAACGCCGTCAAGAGGTACCTTTTCTCCCGGTTTTATTACGATGGTATCCCCTACTGAAACCTCGTAAGGGTCCACTTTTTCTTCCTTCCCATCCTTAAGAAGATTGGCATATTCCGGATTGATATCCATAAGCTCTGTGATGGACTTTCTTGATTTGTTTACCGCGTAGTCATTAAAGAGTTCACCGATCTGGTAAAACAGCATGACTCCCACCGCTTCTTCCATAGCTCCGATACCGATGGCACCAAAGGTCGCCACTGACATGAGAAAATTTTCGTCGAAAAACTGGCCGTTTTTAATGTTCCGGATTGCCCTTAAAGGAATGTCATACCCTGCCGCAAGATAGGAGATCAAAAAGAACAGCCAGTACCAGACTGTTTTTTCCTCCCCAACCATTCCTGCTGCAAAAAACAGGGCGCTGGCCGCAAGCCTGATTGCCATCCGTTTCTGTTTCTTTGTCATCGCTGCTCCCCTGCCTTACCGAAGCACCTTAAATTCTGCTTCAGGCTCAATCTTGTATGAGATCTTTTTGGCTGCTTCCATGATTTCAACCGACTTGCCGTCTTCGATTTCCATGGTCATCCTCTGGGTCATAAAGCTTACGGACGCGCTTTCCACACCATCTAATTTCTTTACCTCTTCTTCAATCCTGGCCGCACAGTTGGCGCAGCACAAGCCTTCCAGCTTGACAATCTTCTTCATAACAGTTTCTCTCCTTTTTTATTTTTTATTCCTGTCTTCATCACTCATTGATATGCTCCATCCCCTGAGCCAGGATGGTCTCGATGTGGCCGTCAGCCAGGGAATAAAATACGGTCTTTCCCTCTCTGCGGAACTTCACCAGGCGCATCTGCTTCAGCACCCGGAGCTGGTGGGAAATAGCTGACTGACCCATTTTTAAAAGATTTGCAATATCACATACACACATCTCTGACTGGCTTAGTACATAGAGGATCTTTATCCTGGTAGCATCACCAAATATTTTGAAGAAATCTGCCAGATCAAGAAGCTCCTGATCCTGGGGCATGGCCTTTAGCACCTGACTTACAACAGTTTCATGAACACAGATAAAATCGCACTGGTCGATTTCACAGTCCTGAATATTTCTTTTGCTGTCCTGCTCCATTGGGTACCTCCTTAATCTCACCATTATTATATGAATAATTGTTCATATGTTTATATTATCACTTTTTCATAAAATGTCAACCGCTTTTTTGTTCACTTGACAGCCTGCCCCAGTGGTGGTAGACTTAAATTCCTTTTCCATTCTAATTTCACATCTCACATTCAGGAAAAGAGAATATTGATACCACGGTAGAGTCCCCGGAAAGAGAAATTTTCTGATTCCGGAGAGCAGCGTTTCCATCGGTTTACCGAATGGCGCTCACCGCTTGGCAAGATATTGGGATCCTCTGACCAGTTATGACAGATTTCTTTCTTACGAAAGAACTGTCCGCTGCCGGAAAGAACGGGTTCACAAATATTACTACCAGGAGGAACTTTTATGATTCAAGTGGAACACATGAACAAGACCTTCAAGGTCGCAAGAAGAAGTGCCGGCTTTTCAAAAGCAGTCAAGGCCCTTTTTCGCAAAGAGGTGGAAACCATCCACGCCCTTTCCGACATCTCCTTTATCATAGGAGACGGAGAAATGGTAGGCTATATCGGCCCCAACGGCGCAGGAAAAAGCTCCACCATCAAAATTCTAAGCGGAATCCTTACACCGGATAACGGCACCTGCCTGATCAATGGCCGGGTCCCATGGAAGGAACGCAAGGCACATGTAAAGGATATTGGCGTTGTCTTCGGCCAGCGCACCCAGCTTTGGTGGGATGTCCCCATTCTGGATTCCTTTGAACTGCTCCGCGACATCTACGAAATCCCCACAAACCAATACCAGGAAACCCTGGACGAGCTGACAGAACTTTTGTCCCTGGGAGAGCTTTTGCGCACACCGGCCAGGAACTTATCTTTAGGCCAGCGGATGCGCTGCGAGATTGCTGCTTCCCTTCTCCACAGACCAAAGATCCTGTTTCTGGATGAACCAACCATTGGCCTAGATGCAGTATCCAAGCTTGCAGTCCGGGACTTCATCCGAAAGCAGAACCATAAGCACAAAACCACTGTCCTTCTTACCACCCATGATATGCAGGACATCGATGCTCTGGCAGACAGGGTCCTCCTGATCGGAAAAGGACGGCTGCTTTTAGACGGCGCTCTTTCGGACTTAAAATCCCACCGTCCCAGGGAAGATGCCACACTGGATGAGATCATTGCCGCCCTTTACCGGGATTACCGGATATAGGAGGAGAAGCCATGAAAAAATACTGGTCCTTTTTCCGCATCCGTTTTATCCATGGGCTTCAATACCGTGCGGCAGCCCTTTCCGGCATGGTCACCCAGTTTGTATGGGGAACCATGGAGATCCTTTTATTCCGGGCATTTTATGAAGCTGCTCCTGAAAGCTTTCCCATGGAATTTCAGGCACTTTCCACCTACGTATGGCTTCAGCAGGCCTTTCTGGCCCTTTACATGACCTGGTTCTGGGAGTCTGAGCTGTTTGATTCCATTACAACAGGAAACGTGGCCTATGAACTATGCCGCCCTGTCCGCCTTTACAACATGTGGTTTGCCAGAGGTCTGGCCGTCCGCCTTTCCAAAGCAGTCCTTCGGTGCATGCCCATTCTGCTCTTTGCCTGGCTTCTGCCGGCCCCTTACGGCCTTGCTCTTCCAGGAAGCTTTCATACATGGTTTTTCACCCTTTTGTCCATGACCCTGGGGTTTCTTTTTGTGGTTGCCTTTGGCATGATCGTGTATATGTCTGTTTTTTACACCATTTCCTCCCAGGGGATCAAGCTGATCGTCACCTCCCTTTCGGAGTTTTTAAGCGGCTCGGTCATCCCTCTTCCATTTCTGCCTGACGGAATCAGGGAGTTTGTGAACCTTCTGCCCTTTGCCTCGGCCCAGAATGTCCCCTTCCGGATCTTCGGCGGTGATTTAAAAGGGCAGGACATGTATGCAAGCCTTTTCGTACAGGTATTCTGGCTGGCGATGTTTCTCATCATTGGACGGATCATGGAACGCAATGCTTTAAAACGCGTTGTGTTCCAGGGCGGTTGAAAGGAGGCATAACATGAATTCCATCCGGTTATACGAAAAATATCTGCTCATGCATTTAAAGAGCATGATGCAGCATAAAACCTCCTTCTTTTTAACCATCATAGGGCAGTTTTTAATATCCTTTAACATATTTCTTGGAGTCCTTTTTATGATGGACCGTTTTAAGGAAGTAAAGGGATTTTCCTATGGGGAGGTTCTCCTTTGTTTTTCCATTACGCTCATGGCTTTTACCATAGCTGAGGCCATCTTCCGGAGCCTGGACACCTTTGAGACCATCATAGGCAACGGAGAATTTGACCGAATCCTCTTAAAACCCAGAAACTGTCTGTTTCTGGTCCTGTGCAGCAAGATCGATTTAACCAGGATCGGACGGCTTTTGCAGGCTGCAGTCATGCTCGTATACGGCCTGCGGTTCAGTTCCATTGACTGGAACCCTGTCCGGGCCTTTACTGTCGTCCTCATGGTCACAGGCGGTGTGGCGGTATTTGCAGCCATTTACTTAATCTTTGCCTCCATATGCTTTTTTACCCTGGAAGGCCTGGAATTCATGAATGTGTTCACTGACGGAGCCAGAGAGTATGGAAAATATCCCATCGGCATTTATGGAAAAACCCTTTTGACAATCTGTACCTACCTGGTTCCATTTGCCCTGTTTCAGTATTATCCCTTTTTATATCTCACAGGCAGAACCTCCAATCCATGGTACAGCCTTCTTCCTCTGGCCGCCTGTTTCTTTCTTGTCCCTGCCGGACTTTTATGGAACTTCGGACTGTCCCGTTATCAGTCAACCGGTTCTTAAACCTAGCAAAAAGACCGGGGAGCGGACGGAATCTTTAAATTCCGTCCGCTCCCCGGTCTTTCTTAAGGGCTCAATGAACTATTTTCCCATGATGGCCGCAGCGAACTTTTGGGTCAAAGGCCGGCTTTCCGCTTCCCTTTATGACCTGTTCAAAGGTTAATAAAGTCACGGTCAGCGACACCACAACACTGATAAAATCCGAAACCGGCTCCGTATAAAATATCTTTTCTATCCCAAACCACACCGGAATAAGGACTGCACCCCCTAAAAATATCACCTTCCGGAACATGGAAAGGGAAATGGCCACCTTTGCGACTCCCATTCCCACAAACCCGTCTACAACCGCATACTGCAGCGCAAGAGGTATGATACCCATGGTGTATATCTTAATGGCCCACACCGTCAGTTCCACATAAGCCTCATTCTGGGTAAAAATGCGGACAAAGTAATGGGGAACCGTATGAGCCAGAATAAACATAATGGTGGTAAACCCAAGGGCCAGACCTGAAATATAAAAGCCTGCCTTTTTGATCCGGTCAGGCCTTCCCGCTCCGAAATTATAACCAAGTATGGTCTGGGTCCCTCCGGTGATCCCTCCAAGAGGCATGGTGACCATGAGCATAAAGCTCTGTACAATGGTCATGCAGGTAAGAAGCATGTCTCCCTGGCTCTCTCCGCCGTAACGCCGGATCACCATATTTAAGGATATTATTAAAACATTATCAAATGCAATGATGAGAAATGGGCTTAGGCCCAGCATCAGGACACGTTTCATGACCTGCCAGTCATAATTGCCGAAGGTGATCCGGATGGGCGGCTTGTCTCCAAACAGGAACTTAAGCACATAAGCGCAGGAAGCCATCTGAGACAGCACTGTGGCGATCGCTGCTCCCCGGACTCCCAGGCCAAAAACAAACATAAACACCGGGTCCAGCACGATATTGCATACGGCCCCCAGAAGCACTGACTTCATTCCGGTCTTTGCAAATCCCTGGCAGATGATGAACTGATTCATCCCTGTGGACAAAAGCGCAAAGACGGTGCCCAGCAGGCATATGGTAATGTAATCATTGGCATAAGGAAATGCGGCCTCGCTGGCACCAAACCACATCAAAAGCTTTTCTTTTACCATAAAGGAAATAACAGTGATCACCACCGATAAGATTGTTAAGAGCATAAAACAGTTTGCCAGTATCTGGCTGGCCGCCCTCTGGTTTTTCTCTCCCAAGCGGATGCTCATTAAAGGAGACCCTCCCACACCCACTAAAAATGCTACAGAAGAGATCATGGTCACAATAGGGCCGCAGATTCCTACCCCTGCCAATGCGATCTCCCCTGTTCCTGCGATGTTTCCTATGTACATCCGGTCTACAATGCTGTAAAAAACACTGACAAACTGGGCCAGCATGGAGGGAATTGCCAGCCTCCATACCAGGCCCCTGATTTGATCCGTATCTAAATTATTTTCTGTCTTCACGTCAAAACTCCGTTAATCCGGTCACTGGACCATGGCTCCGTCAGAGCCAAAGGTATAGGAAACTCCGTCAATATCCATGGCGGTATCATGAACCATGATGCCATTGGAATCCAGATAATACCAGATGTCTCCCACCTGGACCCAGCCGGTCTGTTTTACATAATTCTTTGTATAATATTTATTTCCGTCAATGGTTTTCCACCCTTCCGAAGGGATCAGAGCGCCGTAATCTGCAAAGGAAAGTTCAATGGTCACGTCTCCGTCGATCCCATCCACTCTTCCCTGGTCCGTACACTGCCAAATGGTACGGTTCTTATAATTGTTGACGGTTCCGTATCTGGCATACCATACATCATATGGGATCTGTTCAATATCAATGTAATTGGACAGCCATTTGTTATTGGCATAGACGATTGGACGGTATCCTGCATCGGAAATGGTCTTGCAGAATGCATTGATATTATCCGTAATCTGCTGCTTTGATAAATGATTGTCAAGAAGGTGCTGGGATTCCACATCATATGCGATGGGATAGGAAATCGGGTAATCCTTTACCATCCGAAGCACATATTTGGCTTCCTCCACTGCAGTCTGGGTATCAAGGGCCTGGGTATAAAAAAATACTCCGGTCTTTAGCCCGCCTGCCGCTGCGCCCTCCATATTTATGGAGTAATAGGGATCCCTGTCATTGAGATATCCGATGCGTACCATGGCAAAGGACACTCCGTCCTGAGCCACCTTCTTCCAGTCGATCCCTCCGTTTTCCGCATTCTGGCGGTTCTGATACTTTGTTACCGTAATTCCCTTTGCCAGCGCTCCTGCAATGGGGCTGCCGGAGGCATCCACATATTGTCCGTTTTCCAGTTTCCACGCCTCCGCAGAAAACCCGGTGGCAGGCGCTGCCGTGGCTTTTAAAGTCATGAGACCGGCTACAAGGCATAAAGCCACTCTCAGTTTTGTATTCTTTTTCATATTCTCCTCTTTCCCGCCATCAATGGCTGAACCAAATTAGTCCCGTCTTTTGCGGAAGTCATTAATATCATGAATCAATGTTTTCACGCTGTCAATAAAGGAATCAAAGGCTCCGAATTCATATAAATTTAAAAACAGCATGCCAATGGGCACCGCTAAAATCATGCCGGCGATCCCGCTTATTTTAAATCCAAGGTATAAAAACAGCAGTGTCATAAGAGGATCCAGGCCCATGGTGTCGCCTACGATCTTGGGCTGGATGACCTGCCTTAACACCAAAGTCAGAACATAGATGATCACCAGGCCAAAGCCAAAGGCATATTCACCTGCAACAAGGCGGATGACAGCCCATGGGATCAGAATGGTGCCGGTCCCCAATATCGGAAGAAAGTCAAGAATTGCTATGATAACTGCAAGAAGCAGGGCATAATTCACTCCCAGTACCAGAAATCCGGCTGCCAATACTGCGGCAATAATGAACATGATCTTGAACTGGGCAAGGAAGTAACCGCCCACCAGACGCTTTGCGTCCTTTTTTAAATACTGAAAATACTTGGTCCCCCCATTGGGGATGTACCGGTGAACCACTTCCATGATCTTATCCCTGTCCACAATAAATAAGTAGGAGGAAAAAATCGTCACAATGGTATAAACCAAAGCAGCCGGAATGCTCTTTACCACATTTCCCGCCACGGTCACCGTAGGAGAAGCAATTTTCTGGACCATTACATTTAAATATTCGCCTATATGGGTAAAAAACTGGTTTACGGACACCTGAATGTTCTCAGGCAGAAACTGCAAAAGCCCTTCCACCTGCAATAGCAGCTTCTGGATCTCGATCCAGGCGGACTCATAATACTTTGGAATATCTCCTGCAAAACCTGCCGCTTCGGCAATCAGCTTAGAGATCAGGAAATAAAGCACAGTTATAATAAGGGCCAGTACTGCCACCACAATCATCACGGAGCTGTGCTTCCTTACGATCTTCAAACGCTTTTCCAGAAAACGCACCAAAGGATTTGCAATGACCGCAATGATCCAGCCGATGACAAAGGGGAGGAAGAAATTTAAAAGCCTTGGCCCCCACACGCAAATTAAATATAAAAATAAAATCGGTATAACAATATTGAGAAACAGTCTGCAATATTTTTTAACTTGTTCCATTTTAATCACCTGCTTATATGATACTCCCCAAAGGCCTTCCTGACAAATGAATAAATTCTAAAGATATTCTTTCAAAAAACCGTAAAGCTTCTCCATCTCCTCATCCGTCCCTATGGAAATGCGCAAGTGATTGTCTATCCTTGGCAGCTTAAAGTACCGGACAAAAATATTGTTTTCCCGGAGAGCCTTATAAATCTCCTCTGCCTTTCGGTCCTTATGAGATGCAAAGATAAAGTTTGCCATGGAATCCGGGAATGAAAATCCCAGTTCTCCAAGCCGTTTCTTGGCATATTCTCTTGTGTTTATGATCTTTTCAAGGGTCTCCTTAAAATATCTGCCATCCTCAAGTGCTTTTGCACCTAAAATCAGGGAAGGGATGTTCATGGTGTAGGAATTAAAGGAATACTTTACATCGTTCAGCCTGCTGATTAAGTCCGGATGGCCGAAAGCGCAGCCGATTCTCATTCCAGCCATGGAGCGTGATTTGCTGAAGGTCTGAACCACCAGAAGATTTTCGTATTTTTCAGTCAGGCTTATGGCACTTTCCCCGCCGAAATCAATGTAAGCTTCATCTACGATCACCACAGACTCCTGGTTATGAGCTATGATATCTTCTACCTGGGAAAGAGACATAAGAAGGCCGGTAGGTGCATTGGGGTTTGGAAATATGATTCCCCCATTTTCCCTGTAATAATCTTCCTTCCTGATACGAAATTCTTCGTCAAGTGCAGGAGTTTCATATGGAATCCTGAATAAATCCGCCCAGACCTTGTAAAAGGAATAGCTCACATCAGGAAACAGTAGGGGTTTACTGGAATTAAAAAAGGTCATAAAAGCGACTGCGATCACATCATCAGAGCCAACTCCCACAAAGATTCTGTCCTCATCCACCTGATAAGCTTTTGAAAGGGCCTTAATCAGGACCGTTGCAGCCGGATCCGGATATTTGCGGAACAGGTCACAGTCCATCTGATCCAATGCCTGCTGAACGCCGGGAGCCGGCGGATATGGGTTTTCATTGGTATTTAACTTAACTAACTTTTCTCCCTTTGGCTGCTCTCCCGGCACATAGGGGGCAACCCTTCTGATGTTGGCTTCCCATGGTCTCATTGCTTTTCCTCCCTTTTTCCTGTAAGGCCGTACTCTTCCGCAATTTGCTTAAATGCAGGCAAAGAGCGCTGGATCTGCTCATAGGACACGCAATAGGCGATCCTCACATATCCCGGACATGCAAAGGAGGTTCCAGGGACCAAAAGCACCCGGTGCGCCTTGCAGGCCTGACAGAATTCCTTATCATCTGCCGGAGCCTTCACAAATAAATAAAAGGCTCCTTCCGGTTTGATGCATTCAAAACCATATTCCTTTAAACTGCCGTAAAGAAGCTCCCTGTTCCTGTTATATGCTTCCAGGTTTACCTGTTCATCCACACAGCGCACGATCACCCGCTGCATGAGAGAAGGGGCATTGACGCAGCCAAGCACACGGTTTGCAATGGCAGCGGCAGCTATGACCTTTCCGGAATCCTCCACCTCATCAGGAATCACCAGATATCCGATCCGTTCTCCAGGCAGGGATAAGGATTTACTGTAGGAATAGCAGACAACGGTATTGTGGTAAAACGGGGTGACATAGGGTACTTCTATCCCATCATAGGCCAGCTCCCGGTAAGGTTCATCAGAAATCAGCAGGATCTGGATTCCAAGCTCCTCTTCCTTTTTTAAAAGGATAGCTGCGATTTTGTGCAGAGTCTCCGCGGAATAGACCACTCCTGTAGGATTATTGGGGGTGTTGATGATCACTGCCTTTGTCTTAGGAGTGATCCTCTTTTCAAATTCCTCTAAATCAGGCTGAAAACTGGATTGATCCGGAGGCACCACCGCAAGCACGCCGTCGTAATTCCGGACATAAGAACCGTATTCCATAAAATAAGGTGCAAACACCAGCACCTCATCGCCGGGATCCAGTATTGTTTTTAATATTACGTTCATCCCGCTGGCAGCTCCAACGGTCATAAGAATATTTTCCAGACGAAAATGAGTTCCAAACCGCCTGTTTAAGGACTGGGCGACCGCGGCTCTTGTCTCTTCAAATCCTGCGTTGCTCATGTATCCATGGATTAAAGTGGTTTCCTCTTCCCTGATAATGTCCAGAATGGCCTGGTTCACCGCCGGAGGGGCCGGCACATTGGGATTACCAAGGCTGAAATCATAGACATTTTCCCTGCCATACACTGCAGCCATCTTCTTTCCTTCCTCAAACATGGCACGAATGGCGGAATTGTTCTTTACAAGGGGTCTCATCTTGTCTGCTATCATAATTTTATCCCTTTCCTTGTTATTGCCCACATTTTTTGGGCATTGTGGTATGCCTGTAAGCATCCTTCATCCTGAAACAGTTTTATGAGGATTATATCACAAGTGCCGGAAGCGGTCTATTCGTATTTCACACTTCTCTCTTTAGAAACCTGCCTTGCTTCCAAAAGAGCTTCTCTGACCTTGTCGCAGCAGACTGAAAAATCCTTATCCTGTACCTCTATCATAACAAAGGCGGCGTTGATCCGGTACCGGACCTCTCCGTCTTCTCCTGCGAGTTCCCGGGACAAAGCCCCTGTCACCCGCTTCAGCTTATTTTCCATATCATTTTTCCGGATATTTTTGCACAGCACCATTGCCTCATATACGCCGCTTAAGCAGATGATATCATCTTCCCTGAAAAAATGTTTCAGACATTCCATATAGGATGCAAAAAACGGCATTCCCGCCTTACAGCTTTCCTCATCTTCCCCTTCCGGTCCCCAAATTTCAAACAGGATCAGAGCCGAAGGCTGGAAACGGCGGCGGACCAGATAAGCCTCCACCATGGAAGCGGCAGCCTCACGGTCAGGAAGTCCCTTTATGGAATCAGACACTCCCAATGTCATGCGCTCCATCTGATTTAACATCTTCCTGCTGCATTCGATCTGCCTGCGCAGCTCCACGATCTCATCGATGTGAAGCATCACTCCGTATAAAAAGCTTCCGTCTGCTTTCACCGACAGCTTGGAATGGCATAAAATCCAGATATAACCATTCTTTGAAAGAACCCGGAATTCCACACCTCTTAAGTTTTCCTCCGGCTTTAAGGCCGTCGTAAGCTCATAGACCTTTTCACGGTCTTCCGGATGGATCATGGCCATAAACTGATTGCCAAACCGTTCTTCCAATTCCTCTTTTGAATAATCCACAATTTCCAGAAAACGGAGGCTGGTATAAATCAGCTCCATATGTTCCGATCTTTTACACCGGAAATACCCTCCCGGCATTCCGGAGCCTAAAAATTCCAGTTCATCATTTTTTAATTGAAGGACCTCATTGGTATCCTGCAGCTTTTTCTGTGTCAAAAGAGTGTCACTGATATCCATACAAACGTTCACAACTGCCAGCCTTCCATCTTCAGCCTGGACCACACGGCTTTTTGTCATGACCCACAGCCAGCTCCCATCCCGCTTTTTTATGCGGTGACGGAAGGCATATTCCATGCCCGGGGATATATAGCGGAAAATAGATTCCTGTATCCGCTTTAAATCCTCCGGGTGAATGAGATTTGCGATCTTTCCTTCCACTGCCCTTGAAAACACCTCGTAAGTATCATATTCCAGAAGACGGAGCAGCTCATTGTTTACAAAATACAAGGGCAGCCCCTTTTCACAGTAAACACCAAGGAGCACGCCTGGAGCTATCTGGGCAAATATGGCACCGGCTGCCCACTCATTTTCCTGGGCAATGTTTTCAAAGGAAAGGTTTCTGCCGGAAAGCCTTAATACATCTCCCAGGATTTTCTGGGAATCCTTCAGCTTCTGACGCTGCTCCATCTGCTCTGTGGCATCTCTCATCGATCCATAGTACAGGCGGCGCTCATCCTGCTCTCTTAAAAAGAACACCCGCAGATGTACCCACATCAGTTCACCGCCCGGTCGGTACTGCCGGAAAATACCCTCTCCTCCCCGGAGGGGATTGCTGTATGCATTTTCAAAAATATTCAGGACCCAGTCCCTGTCATCTTTATATACCTTGTTCAGAAGAAACCATCTGCGTTCTTCCATATCAGCCGGATTATCACCTGTGATGCGGTAATATTCCTGGTTTACACGAAGCACCTCACACCGGTCCTCATACACCTCGTACAAGGCGATGGCCCCCAGCATGTTATTTAACATGGCTTCGCTGGTGATGTTCTCATTAAACAGATCCTCAAGCTTCAGCTGACCGGGCGGCCGGGTCTGGATTCCGCTGTAATCCACATTTCCCTCCTGCATTAAAAGAAGCTCTGCCTCTTTCACCGGAAGAGGCTTGTAATAATAATATCCCTGTCCGTAAATGCAGCCGATGCTCCTTAAAAAGTCCACCTGTTCCTTTCTTTCAACCCCTTCGGCAATGATCTTCATCTGCATGACCCTTGCCATTCTTACGATGGTCTCCAGAATTCCCATTCCGCGGCTCTGGCTGTTTTCATTCATATCCAGAAATTTGGTATCGATCTTAATCACATCCACATTGACATCCTTAAGCATGTTAAGGGAAGAATAACCGCTTCCAAAGTCATCCATGAAAACCGGAAAGCCCGCCTTGCGTAAATCTTCCAGAACTCTCCGGATCTTATCGTCATCCTCCGCATAAGCGCTTTCCGTGATCTCAATTTCCAGGTATTTGGGGTCAATCCCGTATTTACTCACCAGTTCCTTGAATTTTTCCACCACATCAATGGCATAGATATCCATGCGGGACATGTTCACCGAAAAAGGGATCAGCTTCTTTCCTTCCTTGATCCAGGCGCTCAGCTGCCTGCATACCATCTCCCAGATATAAATATCCAGATAAGTGATAAACCCGTTCTGTTCCAGTAAAGGGATAAACTCTCCGGGAGAAATAAGTCCCCGGAGGGGGTGCTGCCATCTGACTAAGGATTCCAGACCAATGATCTTTCCGGTAAGCATATTGCACTGGGGCTGGACGTAAAAAATAAACTCTCTTTTTTCCAGAGCCCGCTGGATCTCCGAGAGAAGCAGCTGATCCTTTTCCATCTTTTGCTTCATGCCCGGATCATACCAGCCTATGCGCCTGGCATAATTGCCCTTTACGGAATTTAATGCGATCGCTGCCCTGTCATACATCATGCTGACCGAAAGGCTGCGGTCCTCGATCCGGTAGATTCCGAAAGCCGGAAGAAATCCCGCATTTGCCCCATACTGCCTGACATAATTATTGATCTCCTTTTCCAGGTTCTTCAGTATGGAAATATCCTCCGGAAGGATAATGACAAAATCATCACCTCCCATATATCCTGCAATGGAGTCATACAGCAGCTCCACGGATTTCAAATGCTTTCCGATCTTGATGAGGAAGCGGTCCCCTTCCTCTTCCCCGTACCATTCGTTAAAAAGCTTAAAATGTTCAATATCAATAGCCACCATAACATACTTTGCATTTGGACTCTTCTCCAGAAGCTGTTCTGCCTTCTCAAAAAAAGGGCCGTAGCGGAAAAGTCCTGTCATGGAATCTGTTTCTTCCCTCTTCTCCTGAAGCCTTTTCTGCTCTTCCTCTTCCTTTTTCTTCCTGCTGTCAATGTCCTGGACATAGCACATAATAATTGGGTCTGCGCAGTCCCCGCACCGGAACAAAACTGCGATCACTCTGGCCCAGCAATAGTTTCCATTGACAAGCAGCTTACGGAATTCCCCTTTCATAATCCTTCCGTTGGCGTGAAGCCGGTCCAGCAGAGTGGAGGCTTCCCAGAATTCTAAAAATCTCGTCCTGTCTTCCGGGTGGATTATAAGGTCCGCCGCCTCCATGCACATGGAATCCAGCCGTCCTTCTGTCCTCGGAACCCTGAACTTATCCTGCTGATAAAACAGGACCTTGTAGGCATTTGCAGCAATATTCAATTCAAACAATTCATCATAAACGGTGTTGTCTGTCAGATGATAAAAAAGATTCTTATTCTTCTCATCAACAGGCCGGAACAGGATGAGCCTGCACCCGTCATTCCCTGGCCAGTCAATGGCACCGGAAGATACATCCAGCCACATCTTTAAAGCGGAATTATAAAATATCACATGCTCGGACTTTTGACTTGTACCCGGACAGTCTTTGCAGGGCTCCATTCCTTTGCCAATCCCCTGATAACAATACATCCCTTCCTTTAAATCCGGATAATATGACTTAGCCGCATCATTGAGATAAATGATCCTGTAATTCTGGTCAACTATGTAAATACCGGCTTCTCCATTTTCATCCGACATACGATTCATACACTCCCGCCTCTCCTGCATTACATTATCTACGCACCATATAAATTATTGTAATATTATAGTATGAAAACTCTATTTCCGTCAACAAGTTCAGGCCCCTCTCTGAAAACAGAAAAAAATGCAAAAGGCACTCCAATCCCCGTTTCCTCAGACAGGGCATCTTCCCTGTTCCAGTTTAACGGCCGACTGTCATGCCCGTATTGCCAATTTGTTATATTATGGGAAGTAAAAAAGCACTTTGCAAGTTTGGATAAGTTATATTCTGTTACTGCAGTGCCCGCAGCTGCTCCGTCATCTCATGGGAAAGGATAAATCTTCCTACATAGCCCACTTCCCCTGTCATCAGCACGCCGCCATCCTTTTCAATCTCCACCTCAAGCACTCCTCCGGGCATGTGCACATACATTTTAGGATCAGTAAGTCCCATGCGGTAAGCCGCTCCTGCGGCAGCACAGCCGCTGGTCCCCGATGCCAGGGTATACCCGGCTCCCCGCTCGTAAATCTCAATTTCTATATTGGTCCTGTCCACCACCCTTAAAAGCTCTGTATTGATCTTTTCCGGGAAATAATCAGCTGTCTCCGAATGCTTTCCGATCCGGCAGGCCAGTTCCTTTGATATGTCATTCAGCCAGATGACGCAGTGAGGATTTCCTATGGTCACACAGGTGACCCGGTAAGGGATGCTTCCAAACATCATGGTTTCATTAAGCACCTCCCGCCTCGGTCCTGTCACAGGAATTTCATCGCTGTAAAAGCTCAGCTTTCCCATAGAAACTTTTATTTTGGTTCCATCTTCGTTTAAGTACTGAATGGTCTGCTGTCCGCTTAATGTGTTGACAATAAAGCGGTTCTTCTGCACGTATCCGGCATCCTTTAAGTACTTTCCAAAGATCCGTACACCGTTTCCGCTTAACTCCGCTTCGCTTCCATCAGGATTTAAAATCTTTAGCTCCAGCTTATCCTGGCCCAGGATCGGCCCTACCAAAAGCCCGTCAGACCCCACTCCAAAATTCCGGTTGCAGATCAGGCGGACGCTTTCCTCTGTCAGCTCCAGTTCATTTTTATTGGGGTCAAAGATCAGATAATCATTTCCCAGTCCGTGATATTTTTCCAAAGTGATATTCATGATAAAACTCCTTTCCTCTTCACTGCCCACGTTTTTGGTCATCAGGGCATACCTGCAGGGTAATTCCATGTCTTACAATGTCCTCACATAATTCTTCATATGAAATTCCGGCGGCCTTAGCTTCCTGGGGAAGAAGGCTGAAAGGCGTCATCCCCGGCAATGTATTGGCCTCCAGACAGTACATGCTTCCATTCTCCGCCATGAGGAAATCCACCCTGGAATAATAACCAAGCCCCAGAATCCGGTGGACCTTTAAGGCTATTTGTCCCATGGCCTCTTCCTCTTTTGCCGTCAGCTTCGCCGGACAGATCTCCTCCGTCATACCCGCCTGGTACTTATTTTGATAATCATAGAACCCCGCCTTCGGTATGATCTCAATTGCAGGAAGGGCCCTCTCCCCCAGGATGCCAACAGAAAACTCCCTGCCTATAATTTTTACTTCCGCCAGTATCCGGTCTTCATAAGCAAAGGCAGAATCAAGGGCCTGCTTCCATTGTTCCTTCCCATCTGCCATGGTAACGCCCACACTGGAACCGCAGCCGCATGGTTTTACCACACAGGGGAATGAAAATGGTTCCAAAGGTTCCCCTCTGGTATAAAGGCGCCAGTCCGGTGTCAATATGCCTGATTCCCTCATCAGCAGTTTTGCCATAGGCTTATCCATGGCTTTTAAACAGCCTTCATAACCGGTGCCTGTATAGGAAATTCCATAGGCATCAAGAACTGCCTGTATTTGCCCGTTTTCCCCTGCGCCTCCGTGGAGGGCCAGAAATACCACGTCTGCCTTCCTGCAGATTTCAATAACCCTGTTCCCAATATATCCTTTTCCCTTCCGCTCCTTTGCCAGGCGGTCAAGCTCCGGTACACCTTTGCCGATTTCCCTGGAAAGATCTGTACCTTCTTTCAGGCTTTCAAAACAAACCTCTTCCCCATCGGCCACTCCCAAATAAGAATCCAGCAGGTAAACCTCATGACCGTTCTTCATCAGAGCGTTTGTGATCATGGCTCCTGAGGATAATGAAACTTCTCTTTCCGGGCTGAAGCCGCCCGCTAACACAACGATTTTCATTGCCGTCTTCCCTCTGTTCCTGCACATTTGTTCTATACTACCCATTATATACAGCACTTTTTATCATTTCTATCAATATAATGCTTTTTTTATTGCAAATAATGTTGTATTATATAGCTTATCCGAACTTGCAACGCAAGTGAGGATAAAAGGGCTGTTTTTCAGCCCGTCCATCCGATTATGAAAACCGCTTTTGTTTTCATAATATAAGGCAGTAAAAAGGAGGAATCAGATCAATATGGACAACTACGAAAAGCGTGGATATTTAAACAGCGACTTCCGTCTGTTTCATCTGATTGATACAAAAAAACAGGATTTTGAATACCACTATCATGACTTTGACAAAATCATCATCTTCATCCGGGGATCTGTCACCTACCGGATCGAAGGCTGTGCTTATAAACTGAAACCCTATGACATCATTCTGGTCCGCCATAACGATATTCACAAACCTGATATCGATCCGTCAGTGCCCTATGAACGGATCATCGTCTATCTTTCCCCAGGCTTTTTACTGGCTTACCGTTCTGACAGCTATGACCTAAGCACCTGCTTCCAGAAATCAAGAGAACTTCATTCCCATGTCCTGCGGATCCATTCCATGGAGAAAAGCGACTTATACCGCACACTGGCAAATTTAGAATACGCCTGTACCCATGACGGCTATGCCGGAGACTTATACTGTCAGGTGGTCTTTCTGGAATTCATGATCCAGTTAAACAGGGCTTCCCTGGCCAACCGGGTACAATACTTACCTCCTTCTACCGCTGACCGGCGCATTTTAAGCATTATGGACTACATAAACAGCCACTTAACGGAAGAGTTAACCGTAGACCATATTGCGGAGGCCTGTTATATCAGCCGCTATCACCTGATGCACCTGTTTAAGACCGAAACCGGCTATACTCTTTTTGACTATATCACAGAAAAGCGCCTGGCCATGGCAAGAGATCTTTTAAAAACCGGCATACCGGTTACAGAGGCCTGCTTTGGCAGCGGCTTTAAAAACTACTCCACGTTTTTCAGGGCCTATAAAAAGCACTTTCACGTTTCCCCTTCGGAAACTGCAAAAGATTATGGAAATATATAAGTTTTTCTTAAACTTACCCGCTTTAGTTGAAATGGTCCAGGTCTCATGCTATTCTAAGGATATCACATAATTTATGGAAATATGATGATAAAAGGAGGGGTTTTATGAGAAAAAGGACATGGGGAATCGCTCTGTCTCTTTTGACAGTCCTCTGTCTGAGTGCCTGTGCCGGCAAGTCCGGGACAATGATCCAGGGTGCCGCACCTGATTATGGGATAGCCATGCAGGCAGAGACAAGTGTCTCGGTAAGCGCAGACAGCCAGCAGCAAAATGTAACAGAGGAAAAAGCTGCTGCATCACTGGAAAGTGAAACAGGAAGCGGCCCAATGCTTCCGGCAGGAAGAAAGCTCATACGGAACATATCCATGAACGTGGAAACAGATGCATTTGATACCCTGGTAAGTTCACTGCAGACCAAAATCACTCAGCTTGACGGGTATGTGGAGCAGTCCGATATGTCAGGCAGCCGCTTAGACAGCGGGGGAAAACCGATCCCAAGGTTTGCAAATATGACCATCAGGATTCCAGTGAACCAGATCGACAGCTTTATAAGCACAGTGGAAACCAACGGAAATGTGACAGATAAATCCGAATCCACCCAGGATGTCACGCTGCAGTACAGCGATTTGGAAAGCAAGAAAAAATCCCTGGAAATCGAGCAGGAAAAGCTGTGGGAATTCCTTGAAAAAGCGGAATCCGTTGACACGGTCATCACCCTGCAGCAGCGGCTTTCCGAAATACGCTATCAGATGGAATCCATGGAATCCCAGCTGAGACTTTACGACAATCAGGTGGATTACAGTACGGTCCATTTAACAATAAGAGAAGTGACTATATTTACTCCTGTGGCTGCTGAATCAGCTCTTACCCGCATCAGCAGAGGATTTACTAATAATTTTCAAGCTTTGAAAACCATGATGACAAACTCTTTAATCGGCGTGATCATAAGCATACCTTTTTGGCTTCCCATTGTACTTGTCGCAGGGATCGTTTCTTACTTCCTCAGAAAGGGCAGAAAGAAAAAAAATCCTGCTTTGCCGCAGCCTAAGAAAGAGAAGGAAGACACCACTGTTTCTTAAAATGCTTCCACCGCAATTTACATACCATATAAAACAAGCAGCAGGCATTTTAAGGTTTTTCCTTATGCCTGCTGCTTATTTTATAAAATAAAACTTCTTTTCATCTGTTCTGTTGTTTATTTCAGGATAAGCGTTTAAACTCATCCATGCCTTCCATCATTCTTCCACGAGCAAAAAGCGTACAAAATCCCCGTCATTCCAAAATAAAACCAGGTGGAAGGATTACTGAACCATGTTGTGAAAAAGGAAAGGATCATATACATGGCAAACTGTGCGTAAAACAAATAGCCCATGGGATTTCTCGTGCGCTTTGCCATCCGCATAAGGAAAAATCCGGCAGCACCGAGAATGCAGCCAAAAAGCAGGACGCCCACAATGCCGAAATCATAAAAAGAATCATAAAACAGGGTGACAGTGGTCAGTTCCTCCTTTGTCACATAGATTGGAAAATCCACAAGTGCCGGAACCAGGAACTTAAGCCCTGTAAGAGCCCATAGGGGGAACAGCATCCGAAGGCCAAAAGTATGGGACGGAAGCCACTCCACCAGGCAGTTAAAGTTATCGTAGTTGTTTGCAATGTACATATAAGGCTGGGTGATGAATATGGGCATCTGACTGTTCTTCATCTGAAAAATGCCGTTTAAATAAGACACATCATGGCCTCTGGCAATGGTGAGAATCACATAAATAGGGATCATGCCGATCATAAGACCCACTCCATAGGCGATTTTCAGCCTGTGCTCCATTGCAATATAGGTGAGGACCGCTAATCCCACAGCCAGAATCAGCTGGAACCGGGACACACACAAAACAGGAATCGCACATGCGATAACATCCATAAGAACGGCCAGTACAAGCCTTAAGCCATTTCTCCCCTGTTCAATGGAAAAATAAAGGACTGACAAGGCGGGCACCAGGACACAGGATACGGTAAAATAGTGAATCCCCGTGATGTGGAATGTGGAGTAAGCATGAGGCACTCCTTTCACAAAGAAGGGAATGAACCCCAGCACTGCCGCCTCAACAACAAAGCCGGCAAGGGATACAAAAGTGACAAAAGCCATTGACAGAAAAAGAGGTTTTTCATAGCCTTTAAAGCTGAACCAGCTGGAACGCTGCCCCCCTGATTCTCCCTGCAGCTTTGCCATAAATTCAAACGTGACCCAAAATCCCAGGAATGCTACGAGAAAGCAGAGCCACGTAATAATATTCCAATCAAAGGAAAGCTCCGAAAGCTTTAAACAGGCGATGCCTTCCCCTCCTACCCAAAACAGGGAAAACAAGCCCCTTAAATGAATGATGTTCTCGGTTCTGCTGTAATCCCGCCAGTACAGGAAAAGAGCTGCCAGCATTAAAACAATACCGGACAGCCAGTAAACCTGCGCTCTTGCAAATAAATAAGAAGCCCCATAGCTGATTAAATAAACGCTCATCGTATTTATTTCACTCCACTCCCTTCCTGCGAAGAAAGACTTTACGGAAAAGGCAGCAGCCGCCCCGGCGGCAGCTGCCCTTCCTCTCTGCGAGTCCATTATGTATTGCTGATGAACTCTCTCATGTAATCTTCTACTTCTTTTACAGTAGCATAAGTCATAGCTTTTTCCGCCACTGCCTGCAGTTCTTTTGTGCTGTAGCCGGTGATCAGCTTTCTGGCGTTTAAGATCGCTGATGCACTCATGCTGAATTCATTTAAACCAAATGCTAAAAGCAAGGGAATGAGCATGGGGTCGCTTGCAGCCTCTCCGCACATGCCGACCATGATCCCTTCCTTGCGTCCGCATTCAATGACATGACGGATGCTTCTTAAAACAGCGGGATTTAATGGGGAATACAGATAAGATACCTTATCGTTTCCTCTGTCCACGGACATGGTGTACTGGGTCAGGTCATTGGTTCCGATACTGAAGAAATCCACTTCCTTTGCAAATACATCAGCCATCAGGGAAGCTGCAGCCGTCTCCACCATAATTCCCACTAAAATATCCTTTTTATAGGCAAGTCCCTTTTCATCCAGTTCCTTCTTAAGCTCTTCAACAAGTGCCTTTGCTTCCCTGTATTCTTCTAAACAGGTAACCATGGGAACCATGATGCGGATATTGCCGAAAGCACTGGCTCTTAAAAGAGCCCGGAGCTGAGGCTTGTAAACGTCTTCTTTCCGGTCCAGGCAGAACCGGATGGCACGGTATCCTAAGAATGGGTTTTCATCCTTTTTAAGGCCCATGTATGGGATTTCCTTATCTCCGCCGATATCCAGAGTGCGGATGATCACCGGCTTGCCGTTCATGGCAACCGCAACCTTCCGGTAGGCATCAAACTGCTCGTCCTCTGTTGGCATAGACGTACGGTCCATAAATAAGAATTCCGTACGGAAAAGCCCGATTCCTTCCCCGTCATAATGAAGGACCTTTTCCACATCCTCAGGCTTCCCGATATTGGCAACCAGTTCAATGGAAACTCCATCCTTTGTCACCGTAGGCCTTCCGATGTACTGCTCCAGTTCCTTCTTTTCCTTTAAAAACGCTTCTCTCTTTGCGGAATATTCTGTCTTCACCGACTCTTCCGGATTCACCATGACAAATCCCTTTGAGCCATCCAGTATGATCTCATCCCCGTCGGATACCTGGCTTAAAAAGCCCTCCAACGCGACCACTGCAGGAATCTCCAAAGCTCTGGCAAGAATTGCACTGTGGGAAGTCTTTCCTCCCAGCTCTGTGACAATTCCCACTACCTTCTCAGGATTAATACCAGCTGTCATGGATGGGGTTAAGTCTTTTGCAATGATCACGCTTCCTTCCGGAAGGGCGGAAATATCCACTGAGTTGATCCCCATAAGTATTTTCTGCACACGGGTCTTAATATCCCTCATGTCCGTAGCTCTCTGCTGCATCAGCTCGTCTCCCATAGAGGCAAACATATCGGCATAGGTGTTGCATACATTTTCAATGGCATATTCGCTGTTGACATTCTCCCCGTCGATCGTATTCTCGATCTCACTTGTCAGCATCGGATCAGAAAGAAGTAATAAATGGCCCTTTAAAATCTCCGCTTCCTTTTCTCCCACTTTTGTTGCCAGATCCTTCGCCAAGGCATCGGTTTCTTCCATGGCCTGCTTTGCAGCCGCCTGAAAGCGGATCTTTTCAGCCGCCGGATCTGTGATAGCTTCCCTTCTGATCTTAAGTTCCGCTTCTTCCACGCTGACAGCTTTTCCGATGCCAATTCCCGCGGATGCACTTGTTCCTTTAAACATAATTTCTCCTCCTTATTAATTATTAAACAATTAATCTATTCGCCAAGACCCTCTTCCACTGCCTTGACCATGGTTGCCAGAGCTTCCTCCTCATCTGCTCCCTCACAGACAAAAGTAATCTCATCCCCGCTTTTTACACAGGCACCCAATACGCTAAGCACACTTTTCGCATTGGCAGTGGTATTCTTAAACCGAAAACTCACCGTAGATTTAAAGTTCATGGCTTCCTTACAAAGAATCCCTGCCGGCCTTAGGTGCAGGCCGGTAGGATTCTTTATAACAACTTTCGCACTGACCATATTGAATTCCCTCCCTCTATTCCTTTATCATTTGCGCCTTTTTCCGGAAGCAAAAGCCTTTCTTATTCAGACTCAGACTCTTCCGTCGAAGAGGCTGTGGCGCTTTCCTCTGTTCCGGGGCCAGGATCTTTTTGGGCCACCGTCACATTGAAAGGCGTATATCCAACCACCTCAAATCCACCTGAAACCTCAAATTTCAGCATTCCGGGATGAGGGCCGGCTTCCTGGTCTGATACGTCAAGAATTGCGTTTAAGTTTTCTTCCGTCAGGGCATCCAAGTCTTCCTTCAGCCCTTTTATGGTAACATCAGAGGTCTCCTTGTCAAAGCTGTAATCGTAATCAGCCTCTGCCCCTTCCATCTCCAGGTTTTTCAGATTCAAAGTGAATACTCTGGTGGTCAGCGGTTCTACCTTCAGCTTCACGGTTACATTCTTATATTCTTCCCTTGCCACGGAAGTACTTGGCGGCAGATACTGGCTTAAATCCAGCTGAACCACCTTATCAGAGGTAGCGCCGTCCACATTCAGCTTATCCGAAGCAACAGATAAGGTGGACAAGGAAGCCAGAACCGACTTGGTACCCACCACAGGCACGGATTTGACGCTGGATTCCACTCCCGTATACCGGTATCCCTTTGCCACTTCTCCTGAAACCTCAAAATTGAGTGAAAGGTTCTTTGCTTTCAGCACGGATACATGGTATTCGATCTCCTGCCTGCTGACAGTTACCTGATCTCCCAGGTCCGTCAGTTTGTTGCCGTTGGCATCATAAAAGATCGGAAAAGCCACTGAATTCAAATCCGCATTGGCATTATCCACATCGATCTCTATTCCCATATAATTGATCTTGCCAATCTGGGACTCAGGGCCTTCCACCGTCACAGAGTCAGGCGACAGAGTGACCACGCCTATGGCATATCCGTCTTCAACCTCATTCTTTGTATCGTACCTAAGTTCAAACTTCTTACGCTGAAGTTCTTCTGTAATGATTCTGATCACCATGGGCTTTGCCGTAATGGTATCGTTTTTCACCAGATTTTCCTTATCTTTATTAATCTCCACTGTGATGGGAATGGCTCCCGTCACATTGTAATCCTTTAAATCAACATAGGCATGAAAGTCCGAGGCCCTCACCAGAGAGCGGTCTCTTGTCCTCACCTGATAACTGACTGTCACCGTATCCTTTCCCGCGATTTCATAGGTTAAATTGGCATCCTCCAGCACATCCTCATTGCGCACATCTACCGGAACCACCTGGGAATCGTCAATGATGGGATTGGAAATGTTGACAACAGCCATCCATACTGCAAAGGCAAGCACCAGGGACGCAACTTTCAGTCCAAGATTATTTAACAGCTTTTCCTTCATTCTTACGCCTTCCCTTCAAGATCCTGAATCTGCTTCCTTCCACTGCCTCCTGTTTTACGCCTACAAGGACCGACCGGAGCATATCCGCATCCGTGATCCGTTTTAAACCGCCCTCTAAGGCCACAGTCACACGCCCCGTTTCCTCCGATACCACGATGGTAACGCTGTCGGTGACTTCGCTTACCCCTACTGCGGCCCTATGCCTTGTGCCTAAATCTTTGCTGATGGTCATATTGTCAGACAGGGGCAGATAGCAGGTAGCAGCTGCCACCCGGTTTCCCCTGATCACCACCGCTCCGTCATGCAGCGGCGTGTTATGCTCAAATATATTAATAAGAAGCTGGCTGCTGACAACCCCTCCTATTTCGATCCCGGTACGTTCGATCTCTTTTAGGGAATCCCCTCTTTCAATTACCATGAGCGCTCCGGTCTTGACCTTTGCCATTTCAAAAGTCGCCTTTACCAGCTCATTGATAGTCTTATCCGTAAAGCTGGAGTTGTCCCGGCCGTCATCAAAGGTAAGGATCCCTGTAAAGGGATTTTTGCTTCCCAGCTGCTCCAAGGCTTTCCGAAGCTCCGGCTGGAAGATCACAATCGCCATGGTCACGGCAGGCGTAGCAATTTTATTAAGGATCCAAAAAATGTTATCCAGCCGGAATACATATGCAAAGACATAGAAAAGAAGAATCACAATGATTCCTTTTAAAAGCGTCCATGCTCTTGTATTCATGATCCAGGTCAGCAGTTCATACAGCAGTACAGCTATAATAATAATTTCAACCAGGTTTGTTTTCGATATTCTGGGCAGGAACGATACCCAGGAGTACATTCCGTCTAAAAAATCAGCTATTGTCTCCACCTCCCTTTTGTCTTTTCCTTATTATTGCCCTGTTCTTTGGGCATCAAGGTATGCCCGTAGGGCGTTCCTGATTATTGCCCTGCTTTTTGGGCATTAAGGTATGCCCGTAGGGTATTTTTACCTCTGCGGTCTTTGGAGTTTTCTGGCATTGATTTTCTGAACTTTTACGTCAGGCGCACTGACCGTCAGCTTTGGAACCGCCTTGACGTAATAATAATAATCATCATCTTCAAATTGTACGTATTCTGTCCTGGAATAATCCACCGCAAAGACAAAAAATGTATAAATTCCTGCAATAAGGATGGAAATCAGGATTCCAACCAGGAGCCTGATCACTGATACCGACACATCTGCGGCAATATCCCCGATAAAGATTACCCCAAGCTGTGCAATAGTACCTGCCACAATGGCAATGATCCAGGCATAATCCACGGACAAGCTGCGGGTAATTGCCACTACCACAAGGGAAAGGGCAAAGGCTGTAACCATCACAAGCATCAGCTTATTGGAAAGCAGACTCTTCATGAGCTGCATGAATTTCTGCATTTCATCCACCGACATATCGTTTGTCAGGACCCCGGCATTCTGCTTTACATATAAAAGTGCATAATAAATAAATACACCGCAGCTCACCGGTATCACAGAGATCACACTCCCTGACAGCCCCACGATCAAAGGGATGGCATAAGGGATCCTTAAAAGGAAAAACACCGGGGTCAGCACCAGCAAATAACTGTCACCCGGCTGAAATCCATAATAAAGAAGTCCTACCACCACAATAAAAACAGCCATAACCAGAGTTATTTCAAGAGATATTCCCGACAGATGGGCAAGCATAAAGCCTGCCGCCAGAAAGGAAATGGCTCCATAGGGCAAAAAGGAGCATACCAGAGCCAGAACCACAGGGATATAGGCGTCCGTCAGCTTTGCCATAAAGCCAATATTCTTATTCATCAGGGAAAACGCCAGGAAGCTGAAAATGAACTTGATCACAGGCGTTATATAGATTTCAAATCTCGCGTAGAACTCTTTTATTCGTTCTTTAAATACAAGAAGGCCCATCATGATGTCCGTCCTCCCTTTGTTCTTTTTAAGGGTCTGGTGTTTCCCTCATACCGCTTGTCCAGCCGCTTTAATTTGGCCAGATACACCTTTATCCCGCGGCTGGCATATTCGTATCGTCTCATATATACAAAAATGCTGATTCCCAGATAAATCACCAGTCCGATGAGATAAATCATGCCGATCCGCAGCCCTGCCGACGTCAGGCCCTTCAGTTCCATGGTGTTCATCCACCGTTCCAAATCATACAATACCCATAAGATCAGACATAAGGCAAAGCTTAAGGTGTAACTGAAAAAGGAGCGGAACAGCTTGCTGCTGATGTAATCACTTTTGAAGTACCGGTTAATGGGAAATATCCGCTTTCCTTCATGTTTTTCAAACATCGCAAGGCTGGTCATAATTTTAATTTTTTCTTCACTAAGCATATGGTTTCCTCACTATACCATAAGATATCACCCTATTATAGCATAGAAACTTTTACTTTGCGAGCCTAATACGGAATTTTTATTTTTTTATATCGTACAAGATATTAGAGCACAGCTGTTATACCAGGCTCAGACGGCAGAAAAATCGGTGCCCGGGATGCAAGTCCGGGCACCGATTTCTTCATCTTAAAGCCATCTGGAGCCGTTCCATTTCATAGAATTCCCCCTTTTGGGCCATAAGCTCCTCATAGCTGCCTTCTTCTCTTATTTTTCCCTTGTCCAGCACCACAATCCGGTCCGCGCCTCTGACCGTGGATAGCCTGTGAGCCACAATAAAGGTAGTTCTGTCCTTAATAAGGCGATCCAGCGCATCCTGAATCTCCTTTTCCGATATGGTATCCAGAGCTGAAGTGGCCTCATCCAGTATAATGACTTTCGGGTCACGTATAATTGCCCGGGCAATGGAGATCCTCTGTCTTTGCCCGCCGCTTAAATTGGCACCGTGCTCACCGATCATGGTATCAAGACCCTTGGGAAGCTTCGCAATGACTGACTTTAAATTGGCCGCTTCTATGGCGTGCCCGATCTCCTCTTCCGAAACACGCTCCAGACCGTAAACAATATTTTCCCTTACGGTTCCGGTAAAAAGGACCGGAGACTGGGGGACCACGGAAATAAACTTACGGTAGCTTCTTAAGTTAATGTCGTTGACATCCATACCGTCAATCAAAAGCCTTCCGTCAGAGGGCGTGATGAATCCGATGATCAGGTTAAGGACTGTCGTCTTTCCGGAACCGGATTCTCCTACCAGGGCAATGGTTTCCCCTGCCTTTACCTCCAGCTGGAATCCATCAAGCACCTGTTCTTGGGAATCCTTATAGGAAAACTGCACGTTGCGAAAAGAATAGCTTCCATCCAGCGCCTTCATTTCCCTCTTTCCATCGTTATGCTCCACATCGTCTGAAGCTAAAATCTCACCGATGGAGGTAACGGATTCCAGCCCCTTTGTCAGGATGGGAAGGAGGTTTATGAGGGCAGTGAACTGGTTTACCACAGTTGTAAAGCTGGACTGATAAAAGGTCACATCCCCGATCCTTATCAGGCCCTTTAAAGCCATAAAACCGGAAAACCCCAGGCAGAGAGCCTGAAACACCTGGAACACACACCAGCTGACCGCACCGAAATGAGCCTGTATCATATCCAGACGATATCCCTTATCCGCAGTTTCTTCCAGCTGCTCCTTGATTTTTTCCACTTCCCTCTGCTCCAGAGCATGGGCCCTTGTTACGGGAACCAGCTCCACCATCTCCATGACCCGGGCGCTGGTTTCCTCCATTTCCTGACGGAACGCTCTGTTTTCTCTGTGTATTTTCTTCCGGAATGCAATCACGGTCACAGAGGTCACAGGAGCTACCAGGAGAAAAAACAAAAGGACAATTCTGTTTTTTACGGCTGTAATGGACAGGGTGATCACCAGATTCATCATAATGTTCATCAGGTTTACAAAAAGCTGGGATGACAGGGTTTCTACCGCTTCCACATCCCGGATGATTTTTGACTGAAGACGTCCTGACTGGATTCCCGTGTGGTAAGGGATAGAAAGTTCCTGAAGCTTCCTCACCAGGGCTCCTCTTAAACCTGCTTCGGTTTTTCGTATGACCTTGTTTTTGTATTTATTATGAAGCCAGTTGGCAGGAAGATGGATGACAAGCAGCCCCAGCCAGACCGCCACATTTAACAAAATGGCCTGTTTTCCGGCCTCTCCTCCTTCCAAAGCTCCATTGATCACATTGGCGATCAGCAGTGCCGAAAAAAGGCTGGGGGCATGCTTGATCACGAAAAAGAAGGTGGAAATCAGAAATTTGTGATACTGGCCCTTGTAAAAACCAAGAAGAACCTTGACGGAATGATTCCCGTATCTTTCATAACACCGGACAAAACGGCGTTCAATTTCTTCATAATGATCCATAATCTGCTCCTTAAGAAACATCAAACCCCGTATTTTCCCTCTGCTCTGCCCTTTCTTCCAGGAGGTCCCTATAAGGGGATCCCAGCTTTTCCAGCTCATCGCTGAGAAAACCGGCCATAAGAACTGCTCCCTCAGGCCTTAAATGGGTATTGTCCTTAGGCCACATGAAATAAGCCTTAGAGGCCAGGTCCCCCAGAGCTGCCAGATAATTTTCTGTGATTGCCGTCATATCGATTACAGGCACACCTGCCTTTCTTCCTGTCCGCTTAACCGCCTCCGGATAAGCACCATGGCTTCCCGGCCTGAAGGTTCCCCTGTCATCAAAAAGCCTTCTCCCAATGGGGGTTATGAGGACCGGCCAGGCTCCCTTAACCTTTGCTGCGTCAATAAAACGCATGAGGTTCTCCGGAAATGTGGTGTCCGGATCCGTATGCCTTGCCGGATCGTCTTTCTCATCGTTGTGTCCGAACTGGATAAAGAGGAAATCGCCTTCCTTTATCTCTTTTCCGATCAGATCCAGGCGTCCCTCGTCAATAAAAGATTTTGTGCTGCGCCCATTCTGGGCAAAGCTTTTCATTTCCACGGAATCCTTTAAGTATAACAACAATGCCTGGGAAATCCCGGTTTGGGGATAGGCGGATATTTTATTGAATTTCACTGTGCTGTCTCCAGCATAAAAGATTGCTGCCATTTACGTACACTCCATACATGGCTCCTGTAAAGCGCTTGCCTTTTACAAGGCCCTCGGAACAGATGGAGGTCACATCTGTCCATTGCCACAGAAGCTTACTGTTTAATAGAAAGGTTCTTATAAGCCCGTTTGTATCCACCCGGAATGTTACCGGACTTTGAAACCGGAACGGTTTTGTTTCTGTTCTTACATAGGTGTCGTCAATATATTCAGATACAAATACCCGGTCTCTTGTTACGCCGAATTTTATATAAGTATTCTCATCATAATAAAGGGTTACCCCTGCGTCCGAAGTAAACTCCTCTTGTCCTTCTTGGGGAAAACTCATTTCAAATTCCAGGGAAAAGCGGAAATCAGGCTGACTCGTCACTAAAAGGCTCTTACAATCCCTCTCATATAAGTCCAGCCCATCTCCTCTGATCCATATGGTTCCATCAGCGGCTTCGCCGGTGATCTGCGGATCTTTTGTTCTGGGGGAAAGCCATTCCCCGGCCGGCCTCTTCCCAAAATTCTGCCCCCTGATTGCCGAAAAGGGCAAAGCTGCCATATAGGATGGCCCTTTTCCCCGGTTAATGACCGGCCAGCCGTCCGTTGACCAGGTCATTTCATCCAGGCAGGTTTCCCTGCCCAGCATCCCCCACCGGCCTTCTGAGAAACGGGAACATAAGTATACGATGAACCATCTTCCGTCCGGAGTCTGGACCGGCTTTCCGTGACCGCAGCACTGGATGCTCCCGATCTCATCCTTTTGATGCATAATGGGATTATAGGGGCAGTCTTCATATGGGCCAAACAGGTTTTTTGACCTTGCTGCAGTGATCATGTGGCCCTTTCCCGTTCCTCCCTCTGCAAGAAAACAGTAATAGTACCCATCCTTTTTTATTATATGGGGCCCCTCCGGCGCATGGCCGGAATGACCGTACCATATAAGGGACGGCTCTGAGAGAATCTGCTTTCCATCCTCTGATATCTCCATGATCCGGGCTCCCCGGTTTAAAAGCATGTACCGTTTTCCGTCATCATTGGTAAAGATAGAAGGGTCGATGCCAAGTACATTGTGGATGACCGGCGTTTCATAAGGTCCCTCCGGATTCCCGGAGCTGGTGATCATCTGGGTCTGGATAAAGGGTGCATCGTCATTCCTTCTCAAGGTGGCGCAGATATAGAACCTTCCGTTGTGATGGCTGATATCCGGAGCCCAAAAGCCTCTTCCGCCCTCCAGCTCTCCTAAGTATTCCTCCGCCCATTTCCGGTCTGTCACAGCATATCCGATGGTTTTCCAGTGTACCAGATCCCTGGAATGGGAAATGGGAATGCAGGGAAAGTAAATAAAGCTGGAGTTAACCATATAATAGTCCTCCCCCACCCGGACAATGCTGGGGTCCGGATGCATTCCCCTGCAAACCGGATTCCGGTAACATTCCTCATAGGAAAAGCCGCAGACCGACTGAAAGTAGTCTTCCATGGGAGAAATGCCCCTTGCCAGGTCATAGGGTGTTACCATGTCCTGATTGGCCCAGGCAGGATCCATACCGCATTTTTCCACTAAATATTTTACAAGGTCCGGATTTTTCCCTTTTACTGCATAGTGAAGCAGGCTGTTGCCCTCTTCATCGCAGTCTTCCGTATTAAAGGAGTGATCGATCAGGCGGATAACCCTTTCCAGATCCCCTCTTATTGCGGCTTCAAAGGCCTGTTTCGCAGCTGCTTCTGTCTTCGATGTGTATAAAATCATATTCCCCGTACCCTTCTGAAATTACATTCTTATTGTTGGAACTCCAGAGACAGAGCTTAGCCCCGGTCCAGGTAGCTCTGCGCAGGGGATAGTCCCCTCCTATGGATGTATAGTGTATTCCATCCCCGGACCAGAAAAACCGGTAGGTCTTGTTTCGGAACACTTCTACCTTAAGATAAGCCCCGTCGTTTTCAAAGGGGAAGGAAACTTCCCGGAGCTCCCTGGCTTCTCCCTCGTATTCCTTCTGTATCACAGTTCCGGAATAGAGAACCAGCTGATTGCCGGTCTCCGTCTTCATCAGCCCCATGTATGCATAAGAATGGCCGATCATGCCCATAACTGCCATGTCCCCTGTCATCTTTCCCTTAAGCGTTACCTTTGTCACCGCAGAAAAGGCCTGGTGCTGAGGTATCTGGGTCATAGCGTTGGGGGCATACCATAAAAGGTTTTCTCTTGCCGGATTTGCAAGACAGTACAGCCGTATGCCGGAATGCCCCTTTGTGGAATAAAAGAAATCCTGAGGGTTAGCCTGCCACTGCCACTGAAGTCCCAGGCTGCTGCCGCAAAAATCATCGGACTGGACAACCCGGTACTCCGGCTGTCCCTGAACCGGGAGATCCCATTCCTTCACCGGTTCTCCGATCCCATCTCCGTTCTGCTCACTTCCTATAAAGGGCCAGCCTGCATGAAAGCACAGGGGCTGGAGGTGGGTGATTCTCCCCAGCTCGGTCACATCCTGGAAATGAATAAACCAGTGTCTGCCGTCGTTCGCCGTTACCCAGCCTCCCTGATGAGGACCATTTACCTCCGTATTTCCCTGGTGCATGACGATCCGGTATTCATATGGCCCTGTGACAGATTTTGCGCGCAGAGCGGACTGCCAGCCGGTTGCCACACCTCCGGAAGGCATCAGTATGTAATAACAGCCCTGGTATTTGTAAAGCTTCGGCCCTTCCGTGGTAGGTGCCAGCTGCTTACCGTCAAAAACAGTGACCGGCTCTCCCAAGAGCTTTGTGCACTGGGAGTCAATTTCCACCAGATCCAGCCGGTGCTTGATTCCGCTGCGGCTATTTGCATAAGCAAATACCATATAGGCCTTCCCATCGTCATCCCAGAAGGGACATGGATCGATCCAGCCCTTTGCAGGATGTAGGCAGTTTAAAGCAAACTCTCCGTAAGGATCTGCGGAACGGGCTACAAAGATTCCCTCATCCGGCAGAGGAACGAACACGTAAAATATCCCGTCATGGAAGCGGATGGAGGGAGCCCAGGTTCCGGAACCATGGGAAGGCTTGTTGTATTTTTCAAAGGGAAGTGAGCGGACGCAATAGTTGATAATTTCCCAGTGGACCAGGTCTCTGGAATGAAGAAGGGGAACCCCTGGCAGATAAGTAAAGGAAGAGGCCACCATATAGTAATCCTCTCCCACCCGGATGACATCCGGATCCGAATAATCTGCATACAAAACCGGATTTTGATACATTGTTATTACCCCCGTTTTTATTTTATTTATTATAGAGAAAAAGGGACAGACAGTCTGCCCCTTTTCCTGCCAGGCCTTATTCCTTTACAGCTCCGATGTTGACGCCCTGAATAAAGTATTTCTGGCAGAACGGATATATGATCATAAAGGGCAGGATTGCAACAATAACCGCAGCATTCTTCACCGTATTCTCCGTGGCTCCTCCAACTGCAGTGGGCAGATCACTTCCCATTATAACAGACCTTAACTTCATTTGGAAGTTGTAAAGATTTTCATTGGTGATGTACAGCTTATAATTGGTGTAGTCATTCCAGTAACCAACGGCATACATCAGACCAATGGCTGTAAGAGCTGCTTTGGAAAGAGGCAGGACAATTCCAAAGAAAATCCTCATAGGGGAACAGCCGTCTATTTCCGCAGATTCAAACAGGCTTACCGGGATTCCTTCAAAAAAGTTTCTCATCAGTACCATATTGTAAACATTGATGGCAGGAAGAAGGATTACCACAAATAAGGTATTGGTCAGGTGAAGCCCCCTCATCACTAAATAGGTGGGGATCATACCGCCGTTAAATATCATCGTAAACAGCAGAAGGTTTGCAAAAAAATTTCTGCCGGGCATTTTCCACTGGATCAGGACATACGCTCCCAAAGTGGAAATGGTAAGTCCGATAAAAGTGCCTGCAACTGTGGTAAAACAGGATACCAGAAATGGCCGGTACAGAGTGGGGTTTGTGAATACGGAAATGTATCCCTCCAGGCCAAACTCCTCTGGAAACAGTTTCATACCGTAAGCTGTTTTTAAATCCAGAGAATCGATAAGGACTTTGTATATGGGGATAATCATGACAAGGCTTATGAACACGAATATCAACACCAGCACATAGTCAAATGCGGTCGCTTTCTTTTTCATTTCTTTCTCCCCTCTATACAATTCCTCTTCCGCGGACCTTGTGGCTTGCCTTGTTGCAGATCAGAACAAGAAAGCAGCCTACCAGCGAAGAGGTGAGACCTACCGCCGTGGTATAGCCGTAGTCAGGAAGAGCCCCGGAATTAAATGTTTGTGTGTATATGTAAGTCTGAAGTACATCCGCCTTCTGAACAACCGCATCATTCTGCAGTACGAATACGGATTCAAATAAGTTCATGACCTTTGCAAGATTTAAGATCAGAACCGTGATAATGGTATTGGAAAGTCCAGGCAGGGTAATGTAACGCATCTGATTCCAGCGTCCTGCCCCGTCCATGGAAGCAGCCTCGTAAAGCTCCGGGCTGATTCCGGAAAGCGTCGCCATGAAGATGATCGTTCCCCAGCCGGTGTCCTTCCAGACGTTGATGACATAAAACATGGGACGCCACCAGTTCTGGTTTCCCAGAAAATAGATTCCTTCTTTTACAATGCCAAGCTTCATTAATATGGAGTTGACCAGTCCGGCACTTGTAGGAGACAGAATCAGGGTAAAGACGGAGGCAGTAACTACCCATGACATGAAATGAGGAAGATATACCACTGTCTGGGAAAACTTTTTAAATATCAGGGATTTAAGCTCATTGAGCATAAGAGAAAGTACAACTCCCATGAAAGTATTTAACAGGAGCTTCGTGACACTTAAGGTTATGGTATTGCCGAAGGCGTTCCAAAACCCGGGCATGTTTATCATCTTCTCAAAATTTGCCAGGCCTACGAATACAGGATCCTTGATGCCTTTATAGGAATAAAAAGCAAGCCGGATTCCGAACATGGGAAGATAATGAAAGACCACTGCAAAAATAAGAACAGGAAGAAACATCATGTAAAATCCTCTGTAATAATAAATCGAAACAAGCAGAGGCCGTTTATTTTCGCCTGCAGCATTTGCTGCAGGCCTTTTCTTTATTTTACTCATACTCTACCTTCCTGAACTATTTTGCAGATGCCTGTTCATTCAGGGAATCAACGATCATCTGGGACCATTTTGCCCCGTTTTCGGCTTCAAAGCGCTTATAACCTTCTTCAATAGAGATCCCCTGTACCACAACGTCCGCAATGATGGAGTTCTTTAACGTGGTCAAGTCTCCGTTATAGGTTGCCATCACCTCAGTAGAAGGCACAATCTGGGCCTGGCGGCAGTTTTCATTAAACATGGTCTGGGATTCCCTGGCTGATTCCTCCACAGTATCTTTCCCTGGATTACTATCCCATTCCGCTATGGAAAGCATGGGGTCCATGTGCTGTTTTGTGTACTGGGTACCTGGGAACTCCAGGCTTTCTTTTAAATGGAACACGCCTTCCTCATATGAATTGTCCAGCACGGCCTCTGCCTTTGTCGACCAGTGGATATCCTCCACTCCATAGGTCCATAAAGTCTGCATATCTCCTCCATCCAGCATGGATTCAATGAGATACTTGTACACACCTTCCGGATTCTCACAAGCAGATGTAATCGCCCATACAGGAGGAATTCTCTCGATATAGCTGCCTGTTTCCTTAAGAGGCTTTAATGCAACCAGCTCCCCGTCTTTCCCGTTTTTCTCCAGATTGCTCTTTAAATTGGTTGCCCATGTGCCTGCCCAGTAAGTAAATACACCGAACTTATCCTCATAAAACTTATTGCGGCAATCCTTGCTTCCGTTGGTCAGGGTTTCTTTATCAATATAGCCGGCTGCATAGGCTTCCCGCAGCCTTGTCAGGGCTTCCTTAAAGTTGTCCTTTGCAAAACCGTCGTACCATACGCCGTCATCCCCCTTGATAAAAGAAGGATATGCATCCTGGTAAAATTCCGGCAGATAGTTTACAAAAGGAGCTTCTGTTCCAACGATTCCAGGTGCGGAAACGCCGTAGGTGTCCCCATTGACTCCGTTTCCGTCCGGATCACCCTCTGTAAACGCTTTCAGCATGTTCAAATACTCGTCATATGTTTCAGGAACCTCTAATCCGCAATTGTCCAGCCATGCTTTCTTTACATAAGTGATGCAGCCATTCCCTCTGGTAACCGGAAGTCCATATAAATGTCCGTCGATCTTCATATTATCTATTACATCCTCACCTGTTACACGGCCGGAAGCCTTTAACTGAGAATTCTCCCAGGTATCTGTCATGTCCCACAATGCACCCTCCTGGGCATACCCGGTATAATAGGAAGAGGACAGGATTATTGCATCCGGCCAGTTATCAGGACCCGAAGCAAAGGTCTGTCCAACCACATCATAATAGGCGTCATGATCTGGCTGTATAAATTCCAGATCAATACCGGTAAGCTCCTCCCACCTTTTTTCAAAGGCATCTCTGTTGTTAATCTTGGTGGTTACCGTTCCGTCTACTAAAACGGTAATCTTTTCCGGCTTTTTGATCTCATTTTCCGCTGTTGTTTCACCGGCAGCTGATCCGGAACCGGTGGTTGGCGTTTCTGCAGTCTTTGAGGAACATCCGCTTAAGATGACAGAGGCCGCCATTGTCACGGCCATTCCAGCTGCAAGCATTTTCTTAATTCTCATTTCATACCTCCCATAAGAGTTTTTGTTGTGCGAATTTCGCATTGCCTATCATAGCATCTGATCTCCGGCATATCAACGCACAGTTTTACCTGTCATTGTTCACTTTTTTCTGCAGCAGTTTATTTTTCAAAAATTCATTGTGCAAATGGTACCATTTTTCTTTTCAATCATGGAACAAAACAAATAATATGACAAAACAACGGTTATTTTTGAGTACATTTCTTATTATCAGTGTGCAGATTTTATCCGGTTGTCCCAATTTGTTGATTTTGATAATGATTCATACTATAATTTCTTCATACGAAAAAAGGAATGGTAAACATGAAAAAACAAAACAACAGCATCCCATTTAAAAATCAGCTGATGTTGTCCTACATTATGATACTGGCAATAATTCTTATTATCGGAGTGATCCTGTATTACATCTCCTGCTGTCAGGTCAAAAACGGCATCAACAAGCAGAACCGGCTCACCCTCTCCTCCTCTGTCACTCAGCTTGATTACACCATGAAGCTGATGAATGCGGCGGCAAGGCAGACCTCCTCCAATATCCTGTTTAATGACCTTTCCCATCTCACAGGAGAGGAAGGACCCGATTTTTACCATCTGGCCTATCAGACCCAGCTGAGTTTAAAATCCATTACTCCGGTAGAGTTTCTGCTTCCCATCAGCAATTCTTTTATTTATATGAAAAATTCCAAATACGCAGTTTCCTCCACCCTGTTTTCGGATTATAATTTTTATATCCGGCACAATACAACGTATCAGATCGAGCCCAAACAGTTTTCCGACGCCCTTTTAAACAGCGTGTTTTGGAACAAATTCATTCCTTTCGGACATTTGCAGAGTACAGCCAGGAGCTTTCTCTACATCCAGCCTCTCTCCGCCTCAGTTGTTAAGGCGGGAGCAGATTCTGTCCTGTGTTATGAATTCGACTACGATCTGATCACAGCATATTTTTCAGACATGAACTTATATGGAGAAGGGTACCTGGTTGCTTACGACAAGAACGGCTCCCAGGCATTCCTTCTGTCAGGCGCGGGGGAAGTTAGCAGCTTTGACACCTTAAAAGGACTGGATTACAGTAACCAGACCGCCCACTTCGCCCCAAAGGGAAACCGCAGGGAAATGTTAGTGACCACGGTTTCCTCTTCCTATAATAACTGGACCTATTATCTGGTCCAGCCTGCGGACAAAGCTTATTACTCGATCCTCCCTTACCAGCGTTTTTTTACGGCCATTACCATTGCCTCCTTTGTCATCGGCGGAATCATAGCAGGAGTTTTTTCCTCCTTCGGCAGCCGCTGCCTGACCCAGCTGGCAAATGAACTGACCGTAACGGAGTCCATGGCCACCTCTTTAAACCTTCTGGTGGAAAAGCAGAAGCCTGTGGTCATTGAATCCTACATGAGAAGGATCATGGAAGGAAGCATCACCACCAACGATGAAATGCAGTACATCATAAGTGAGCTTTCCTTAGACCGGCCGGATACGAAATTCCACGTTTTATACACCGAGGTATCCCCCTCCGAGGATTCCATGATCCGCTCCAATGATCTGGAGCTGTGCCTTCAGAACTATGACATGCTGGTAAGGGAGGCCCTGCGCCGCTACTATCCTGATACCGGATATATATACAAGCCGTCTGACCGGGTATTTGCCGTTTTAATTGCCTCCGACAAATCTGTCCCCCAAACTCAGACCATCAGCCGGGACAGGGATATTTTTATTGCCCTGCACAAAGAGCTTCTGGAAAAGTACGGAATCTGGATCAGCGGAGGATTAGGAGACAGAAACGGTTTCATCTCTTACACATGGAAATCCTACCAGCAGGCTAAGGAAGCGAAATCCATTACCACTGGGGAAAAATATATTTTAAGCTGTGATTTCACTCATTCCAGCGATGTCTATTATTACCCGGAAAGCCTTTCCGTCCAGTTAAGCGGATTTATTTCCATAGGAAACAAGGACCAGGTCCGTGAGCTGTTTAAGCTCCTTAAGAATGAAAACACCGGAAAAAGAAACCTTTCCTGCACCCAGCAGCGCTGGCTGATCTCCGATGTACGTGCTACTGTATTCAAAAAGAGGCACAACATCATCACAGACAGTCTGGCGCCTGAAAAATTAAAGCTTTTGGACATGATCGACAAGCAGTTTGAAGGAGAGATGAGCCTGGACAGCTTGAAAACCATTGCAATCCAGCTGTGTGACGTATGCGGCTCCGAAGGAAATGAACTGATCCTTAAAATACAGGAATACATAAACAGCAACTATCACGATGCCAATTTGTGCCTGACAAAAATTTCCGATGAGTTTGGGATTTCAGAAAATTATTTCAGTTATCTGTTTAAAAAAGAGGTATCAGAAAACTTTTCCACCTACTTAGAGCGGCTGCGCATGGCAAAGGCAAAGGAAATGATCCTGGAATCTGACACAAGTCTGTCGCTCCTGTACCAGTATCTTGGATACAACAATGCCGCCTCTTTCCGGCGGGTATTTAAAAAGAATTTTGGTGTATCACCAAAGGAAATGAGGGATAAAGTCAATGCAAAACAGTAGATTTAAGAATATTCCGGAACTTACAGAAGCCCTTTGGCTCAGGCTTAAGGAAAGCGGGCTGCCTATCCACAGCTTTCTTGCCGAACAGGGAGGCACGATTTTGAAGGAGACTTATAATGCCCCCTATACTGCCTCAGATCTTCACCGCATGTTTTCCATTACAAAAAGCTTTTGTTCCCTTGCCACAGGCTTTCTTTATGCAGATGGAAAACTTTCTCTGGATGACAGGATCACGGATTATTTCCCGGAATACTGTTCCTGCGGGGAGATTCATCCCTGGCTGAAAGAGATGACCATACGCCATATGCTTTCCATGGAAACCTGCCACTCCGCCACCACATACAAAGCGGATCCAGGCAAAAACTGGGTGGAAAGCTTCTTCACCACGCCTCCCACCCACAGAAGCGGTCAGATATTTCTTTACGACACCTCTTCCAGCCATACGCTGGCTGCCCTTGTAAAAAAGCTGACAGGAAAAGGGGTTCTGGATTATCTAAGGGAAAAATGCCTGGATGAAACCGGTTTCTCCAAGGAGGCTTACATCATCCCGGATCCATTTGGTTCGGAAATGGGAGGCTCCGGCCTCATGGCCCGCCCCATGGACTTATTAAAGCTGGGCCGGTTCTGTATGGATACCATAAAAAATGGAACAGGGAAATTTGCAGAGTATTTAAGAGAGGCAGTTGCCTTTAAGGTTCCTACCATTCATTTCGGTCAGACTACAGATGAACAGCATGGATACGGATATCAGTTCTGGCGCATCCGGAATGGGTTTGCCATGTATGGCATGGGGGGCCAGTATGTCCTTTTTTATCCTGATTCTGATCTGATTTTCGTTGTCACAGCGGATACACAAAATATAAAAGGCGGAAACCAGAAGATCCTGGACTTGATCCATGATGCGGTTGAAGAAATCCAAAGCGGCCCGGAACAGATAAGGAAGCAAAAAGGTCCCGGAGCCTGGGATGTCTCTTACGGGCTTTGTGCAAATCCAGGCGGTTTTTCCAGGCTTTCCCTCTCCTTTGGTCTGGAAGATGGTACCCTTGTTCTCTCCGCCCCTGACTCTGCCTTTCATATTCCATTCTCTTTTCACAGCCAGAAAGTAAGCATTCTGGAAGAATATAAACAGAGAATAGCCGTACAGGGAGTGTGGGCCGGACCCGATTCCCTGTACTTACCGGTCCAGATCGCAGGAGAATGTGTGGGGTCCATCCATTTCCTGCTCCGGCTGTCTGATAAAAGGATCACGGTGTGGATGAAAAAAATAGAAGAAACATACTTTCATGAATTTCAGGGATTTTTGGAAGGGGTAAAAGAATAATAAAAAATCTGTATCCAATATGCAAAAACAGGTTGGAAAGTCTGTATCCATAAGACTTTCCAACCTGTAATAATATAACTTATCTAAACTTGCAACGCAAGTGAGGATAAAAGGGCTGTTTTCAGCCCGTTCATCCGATTATGGGAAGTGCTTTTTACTTCCCATAATATAACTTATCCTCACTCTGGGCTCATCAGGTCTCCCGCACTTCTTTATTCATACCTCAGGGCATCGATGGGATCTGCCTTTGCCGCCTTGGAAGCAGGGTAAATGCCGAAGAACAAGCCAACCAACGCCGAGAAGCCAACTGCCACCAGAACAACCCCCGGTTTTATCACCACCGACAGGCCAAAAAGCGCTCCTCCTGCCAGCACAAGTCCTCCGCCGACCACAACTCCCAGGATCCCGCCAAAGGCGGAAAGAATGGCTGATTCGGTTAAAAACTGGATCAGAACATCCCTTGTTCTTGCTCCCAGAGCCTTTCTGATCCCAATTTCTCTTGTTCGTTCCGTAACGGATACCAGCATGATGTTCATGATCCCGATTCCTCCTACCAGAAGGGAGATGGCTGCGATCCCTCCCACGGCAGCGGACAGGCCTCCCATAAGTGTGTCCGCACTTCCCATTTCACTGGACACAGAATAAAAGGTGACATCTTCCTTGTTCCGGTTTTTGGACTTTGCCACATAGGAGGTGAATCTTTCAGAAAAGGAATTCATGTCGGTTCCCTCCTTTGCATAAAGGCGCAGGCTGTAAATGTTGTCATTGGGCCAGGTCAGCAGGGTATCCGGCACATATCCTGCCCTGGTCTCGCTGGCCCCGGACATCATTGCTTCAAAGGGATTCTGGTCCAGCCGGTAGATCCCCACAACGTTGTAATCGTCCGTAACGCCGTAAATGGTGGTGCGGAAGGTTTTTCCCACCGCATTTTCCATTCCGAACAGAGCCTCCGCCCCCTTTGCCTCCAGCACGACATTGTTTTTTCTTCCTTTAATATCAGCCTCATTTAAATTGCGGCCATAGATAATGTCGATCTTCTGGACCTGGGGATAATTGGCGTAGATTCCTTCAAACCCGTACTTGACCTTATTGCGTCCAAAGACAGCCTCTGCATTGACGCTGGCATTGCTGTCTAAGTAGGTGATTTCGTCTCCGAATACCTCTTTCACCCGATCCATTTCGTCCAGGGTAAAGTAATCGCTTTGCCTCATATCCTCCCCATCCTTTGGCCAGACATAGACATAAGCCAGGGTAACTCCCACATTTTTATAAAGGTCAGATACCATAAACCGCATGGTATCTCCGATCGATACAATGGCAATGACGGATCCAATGCCGATGATTATCCCAAGCATTGTCAGAAAGGACCTCATCTTGTTGGCCTTGATGGCATGTATGGCCATACTCATATTTTCCAGCAGCATGATGTTCCCCTCCTATTCATATCTTAAGGCTTCAATGGGATCTTTTTTCGCTGCCTTGGAAGCCGGATAAAGCCCAAAGAATATACCTACTAAAGCCGAGAATCCTACTGCCAGGACCACTACAGAGGGCCTGATGACCACGGTCATCTGAAAAGCGGCTCCCCCTGCTTTCACAAGAGCGACTCCAAGAAGAATTCCGATGATTCCTCCGCAGGCCGACATAAAGGCAGACTCCGTCAAAAACTGGATCATAATGTCTCTTGTCCTCGCGCCAAGAGCCTTGCGGACCCCGATTTCCCTGGTTCGTTCCGTAACGGAGACCATCATGATATTCATGATCCCGATGCCTCCTACCAGCAAAGAGATGGCGGCAATTCCGCCAACAGCGGCCGCCATGCCGGAAAGGCCGGCATCCACGCTTCCCATCTGCTCGGCAACGGACATGGTCCGGATCTCTGATTCCGGGCGGCCCTTTAACTTTGCCACGTACCTGGTAAGTTCCGACAGGAATGCATTCATATCCACTCCATCCCTGACATAAAAATTCAAGTCCTGAAAAAGATCATTGGATTTTGTTAGGACCGTATAAGGCAGAAACCCTGACTGGGTCTGTCCGTTTCCCATTAACATGGCCATCATGGGGGAAATATCCTTATGATAGACTCCAACAACCATATACTCCTGGGTGTCTTTATTAATGGTCATGCGGAAGGTTCTGCCAACACAGTCAGCCGTGCCGAACAGCTCCACCGCCCCCTTATCCTCCAAAACCACATGATTTGCCGCTCCTTTTACATCCGCCGTATTGATGGCTCTTCCGTAAATGATATCCAATGGCTGTACATCGGTATAATTGGAATCAATCCCCTGGAATTGATACTTAACCTTTCTCCGCCCATTGACAGCCTCTGCATCGGCACTGGCATCGCTGTCAATATACTGGATCTTATCCTGGTAAACGTCCCTGACACGGTCCATTTCATCCCTGGTAAAATAATCCGACATCCGAAAATCCGTCACATCCCAGGACACCATAATGATGGCCCGGTTAAAGCCTACATCCTTATAGGCATCGGAAAATAAATTCCTCATGCTGTCTCCTACGGATACAATGGCGATCACCGCCCCAATGCCGATGATGATTCCCAGCATGGTCAAAAAGGATCTCATTTTATTGGACCGTATGGCGTGAAGCGCCATACTCATGTTTTCTAACAGCATGGCGTCCCTTCTTTCTCCATATTTTCAGACTCTTCCTGTTCCTGGATCTGAGGAACATTGAGCTCATCGCTGACCATCTGCCCATCCCGAAAACGTATGATCCTCTCTGTAAAAGCAGCAATATCCTCTTCATGGGTTACCAGTACAACAGTAGCTCCCTCCTTGTGAAGCTTGGAAAACAGCTCCATGATCTCCTTTGAAGAGGCGGTATCTAAGTTTCCCGTAGGCTCATCGGCCAGAATCAGGGGAGGCTCATTTGCCAGCGCCCTGGCAATGGCAACCCTCTGCCGCTGTCCTCCGGAAAGCTCATTGGGCATGTGCTCATACCGGCTTCCAAGACCTACCCGTTCCAGAAGCATTAAAGCCCGCTCCTCCCTGGATTTTTTGGATATATGGGCATAAGTCATGGGAAGCTCCACATTTTTTAATGCAGAGGTCCTTGATATGAGATTAAAGGACTGGAATACAAATCCTATTTTGCGGTTTCTGATGGCTGATAAATCATCGGCCGGAAGCTCCGCCGTATCAATGCCGTCAAGATAATAATGCCCCATAGTAGGCCGGTCTAAGCACCCTAAAATGTTCATGAGGGTTGACTTTCCTGAGCCGGACTGTCCCATAATTGCTACAAATTCTCCCCGCTTAATGGTTAAGTTTACCCGCTTTAATCCCAGCACCTTAATGGAGCCGGTATCGTAAACCTTTACCACATCCACCAGTTTTATCAAATCTTCCTTAACATTCTCTGTTACGCGGGCAGGAAGCTTATCCTTTTTTTTCCACATACTTCCTCCCCCTTACTGAACCGGTGAAATCACGGTTACTGCCATTCCTTCTGTAAGCATAGGAGTCGGGGCATCAATCACCTGCATCCCTTCCGTCAAGGCTCCCTCTTCTTCCGGAATGATCTCTGCCTGGATATCGCTCTCCACTCCGGTTTTCACAGGAATAAAGGTTACTGTTTTATCCTTTACACAGGCAATGGCCGTGCTGCCGTCAGGCTGCTGGATCACTGCTGAAATTGGAACAACCCATACATTCTCCGCCTTTTGAAGCTCAATTTTTGCCTTGGCGGTAATGCCTGCGATCAGCTTTGTATTCTGGTCAATGATCCGTATGGTGGTGGGAATGACCCGTTCCGTGGAACCATTTCCCTTCTCCTCTCCTGTGGGAGAAATGGCGGTCACCTCTCCTCTTGCGGTCTCACCGTTTAAAATATCCGCACTGATTTCCACCGGCTGTCCTATGGCAACCTTTCCTATGGAATACTCGCTGACATTGATCTTCATTTCCAGCACATCCAAATTGTTGATGATGAACATGGGTTTGTCATCATCGGTTTTATCTGCAAAACGGCCCACCTTGCAGTTGACTCTTACTACAGTCCCCACAATGGGGCTGGTGACCTTCGTATTATTTAATGCTTCCTTCTTCTGTTCCAGTTCAAAGGCCTCTTTTTCGATCTGAAGGGCATAGGATTCATTTGCCACCGGCTTTCCATTTTTTAAGGTATATGTACTCATTTCCCGCTGCGCGTCATTCATGGTGTTGGATGCAGTCTCAAGCTCCACCTGGGAAGCGCTTCCTCCCTGGTAAAGAGCCAGGGTCCGGTTATAGTTGGCCCTGGCAGTGTCATAATCCTGCTTTGCCTTTGCATATCCGTTTTCCGCTTCCCTCTGCTTATCCCCATAGGTGCTCACAGCCAGGTCATAGGCGTTTTGAGCGATATCCACTTCCTTTTTTGCATCCTTATCGTCAAGGGTCGCCAAGACCTGTCCTTTTTCTACCCGGTCTCCTTCCTTTACCAGAAGCTCCAGGATCTCCGCATGAAGATTGGATACTACTTCCACGCTGTCGGTTCCCTGGACAGGCCCGCTGACTGACAGCATTTCCACTACCTCTCCCTTTGCAAGGGGCGAAGCAGTTACCGGCATAGCCACACTCCCGCCGCCTGCCATCACCTTGAAGGCAATAAAAAAGGCCCCAATGACCGCCGCTCCAATGGTTATGATCTTTCTCTTTTTGCTCCACTTTTTCCGCGGGCCCTTCTTTTTCTTTTTTCCGCCTTTTTCCTCTTCCATCAGGCTTTGCAGCTCTCTATCAAATACTTCATCAGACATTGGCTCCATTTCCGCCCCTTCGCCCGCTTCCATCTCATTGTTCTTAAATCCGTTCATGCCCTTTTCCCTCCTGTATCGGTGACACTTCTTTTTTCCTTATTATAACGGGCTGATATAACTTTTTTAAGTATAAAATTCTTATAATTTTCTAAACTTTTCAATCTTCAAGGACTTTTTCCCGCCATTGATGCCGGAAACAGCCCTTTTTCACTTTTTGCTTCAAATATCATGATGCTTTTTATGAAACCCAGGGAGTTGAGTCAAGAAAATCCGTGATAATAGAAGCCTAATTCCAATGTATTTTGTCTTCAAACCTCTGGATGCAGCATATGCAAGTCTCTCAATTTTCAGACAAACTCTGAATAAAAAAATCATAAATCCGCCTTTATCCCTCACATGCCCTCATTTTCTGAATATACTTATACAGATAATAAAAACAGGGAATCACCTAATGAATGAGCATTATCCATTTGTAAATCCACCCCTACCTTATGATTATGATGCGTTAGAGCCGTGCATCGACACAAAGACCATGTGCCTTCATCATGACAGGCACTTACAGGCCTATGTAGATAACCTCAATAAGACCCTAAAAAACTGTCCGGACCTGCAAAGCTGGTCCTTGAAAAAGCTGCTCTGCAACGCAGACTGCCTGCAAAAAGACGTTCAGAAGTCCGTCAGGAATAACGGAGGCGGAGTTTACAACCATATCTTCTATTTTAACGGTATGTCAAACTCTGAAACCCGCTGCCAGGCCGGAATGCTCTATTATGCGCTGGTCATGGATTTCGGGTCAATAGAAGCCTTTTACACGGAATTCGAGGAAAAAGCAATGTCCGTCTTTGGCTCCGGTTACGCATGGCTGGTTGTGGACCAATGCGGCAAGCTTAAAATCGTAACCACAGCAAATCAGGATACCCCCATTGTTCAAAATCTCTGCCCGGTCCTTACCATAGACGTGTGGGAGCATGCCTACTACTTACTGCACTACAACGAACGGGATGCATACATCCAAAACTGGTTCCAGGTAATAGACTGGGAACGCGCCAATAAGAATTACCGGAAATGCCTGGCATGCAGGAACTAAATCTCCGGCCTCCTTCTCCTCCCGCCAGAAAGCTGAATCTGTTATAAATGAAAAGCACCGCCATTCATCAAAAGGCGGTGCTTTTCTCTGCTCAACTCTTTAAAGGATCCATACAAATATTTAACCTATTTTACAGTCAGTACATGCACCTGTTTGCCATCCTCCAAAGGACTGCTGCTCTGCATCACCACTTCGTCCCCTTCGGAAAGTCCCTGGGAAACTTCATAATAAGCGTTCTTTTTTCTTCCCTCCGTGATTGCTGTCCTGACCGCGCTTCCATCGGAAACCTTGTATACAAAAGCTCCGGAATCGTCGGACTGGATACACTTTGCCGGAATGTATACAGAGCTGTTTTCCTTATTATCAGATACTCTTAAATCTGCTGTCAGGCCGATATAGCTGACCTTGCTTGCCTCTTCCAGCTGCACGGTCACCGTGAACATCCCTGTTGAAGCATTGGTAACCGCGGATATTTCGGAAATAGTTCCCTGGCAGCTTTCGCCTAATGGCTGAAGGCTGACCCTCATGTCCATTCCGGTTTTCAGCTGGTCAATGTCCATGTCAGCCACCTGGATCTTCACTTTCTTTCCGCTGTCGTCAATGACTGTCATGGACTTGATCTGGGGAGAAACCATCTGGCCTATTTCCACATAAACGTTTGTCACCATTCCGGATATGGGGGAAGTAACCTTACAGTCGTCAAATTTCTTCTGTACGATATCCAGGGAAGCCTTGGCGCTGTCCAGCTGGGCCTTTGTAACTTCATAATTACCTGCCTGCCCGTTGGTGGCTGCCTGAAGCTGTACGGCGGCCGTATCCATCTGAGCCTTTGCCCCTTCATACTCTGCCTGGGAAACGGCGCCTCCTTCATACAGGACCTGCATGCGGCTGAAATTATCCCTTGCTGTGTTAAAGGCGATCTCTGCCGGCCTTACGCCTGTATTCTGCTGGTTTGCTTTTTCCGCATTTTTAAAAGCGGCTTCCGCTGCCTGATAGCCTGCCTTTGCCTGCTCCAGCTGCAGCCTTGCATCCTGGTCATCCACCTGGAACAAAACGTCTCCTGAACTTACATGATCTCCTTCCTTTACCGGGATCTCTAAAATCTTTCCGCTGCCGTTTGGCATCACATCAACACTGCTGAGAGCTTCCACGGTTCCCTGCCATACCATGGTAGACAGATCTTTTCCCGATTTCGCCACCGCAACGGTAACCTCAGTCTGCTGATTTTCTGCCCCGCAGCCTGTAAGCGAGCCCAACAGTATAGCCGCTGCCATAAAACCCGTGAATATTTTTTTCATCTTTTCTGACCTCCTGTAAGCCCTATTCATTTCAGATGTATTTTAACTGATGCATTCATGCCAAATACAAGGGGAAGATTTTCTTCGTTTTCGATCGCCACCTTAATGGGTATCAGCTGAGTCACCTTAGTGTATTCCCCGCTGGTGTTAAAGCTGGAATTTCCGGAAAAATAAGTCTGGGTGGCTGGATCAATCTCGGTCACCTGCCCTTTAAAGGTCTTTCCGGGATATGCATCCAGTTTCACATCCACCCGCTGTCCCAGGCGGACCTTCATAATATCTGTTTCTTCCACATTCACTCCGACGTACAGATTTAAGGTGTCAGCTACCAGCGCAAGCTCTGATCCCAGGGCCACTGTCTGGTTGACTGCCCCGTCATTTTTTACCACTGTTCCGGAAATGGGAGCAGTGATATAGGGAAGGACTTCCTGCCGCCCCAGCACCTGGTCCTGCTCCACCAGGTCGCCGTTTTCCACCTCCCAAGACAAAAGCTTTCCGTTTGTTACCGCCTTTACGGAATACAGCTTTGCCGTCACCTTTGCGTTATTTGTTTTAAAATAGGATACGCTTGAGTCATAGACATAATATCCGCCCACGCATCCGGCAAGCACCAGCAGGATCAGAAGGGGAGCTATGATCTTTTTCAGTTTTCCTGCCCCTGTCTTTACTTCCTGATCCTCAACATTGATATGTTTGTTTTCCTGCATATTTTTCTCTCTCCGTTCTGTTATTCTTGAGAAGGCAACGGGCCAAGGTCAAGAAAACCTGACTTTGGCAGATGCCCGTGGAGTCAAATATTCCGCTGCTTTCTGCGGGTATTTGGCTAATCTGCAAACTGGCTGTGATACAGATCCGCATAAAATCCTTTCTTTTCCAGCAGCGATACATGATTTCCCTGTTCTATAATATCGCCGTCCTTCATTACCAGGATTAAGTCTGCATCCCTGATGGTGGAAAGGCGGTGGGCGATCACAAAGCTGGTTCTGCCCTGCATCAATTTGCCCATGGCCTTTTGGATCAGCACTTCTGTTCTTGTATCAATGGAGCTGGTGGCTTCATCCAGAATCAAAACCCTGGGATCAGCCAGAATCGTTCTTGCAATGGTCAAAAGCTGCTTCTGGCCCTGGGATAGGTTGCTGGATTCCTCGTTGATCATCATGTAATAACCTCCCGGCAATGCCCGGATGAATTCATCGCAATGAGCTGCTTTTGCCGCTTCTATGACCTCTTCATCTGTTTTATCAAAATTTCCATACCGGATATTATCCATAATGGTGGCATTGTACAGCCATGTTTCCTGAAGCACCATGCCGAACATGGAGCGTAAATCCCCTCTTGTAAAATCCAGGGTGTCATGGCCGTCAATCAAAATATGTCCGGAATTTAATTCGTAAAATCTCATAAGCAGCTTCACCACCGTTGTTTTGCCCGCTCCTGTGGGCCCTACGATGGCTACCATCTGTCCGGCCTTTATGGCAGAGGAGAAATCGTGAATGAACAATGTATCCGGCGTATAGCCAAAACAGACATTTTTAAATTCCACATTTCCATGAATTGACTGCAGTTTGATGGGTGCTTCGCTTTCCGGCACTTCATCCTGCTCATCTAAAAACTCGAATACACGCTCTGCAGCTGCTGCTGTGGACTGCAGCGTATTGGACACGTTTGCGATCTGGGAGATGGGCTGCATAAATGACCGCATGTATTGGATAAAGGCCTGGACGTCTCCGATCTCGATCACCTTTTCCACGGTTAAATAGCCGCCCAAAAGACAGACAAAAACATATCCTAAGTTACTGATAAAGGACATGATGGGCATCATCATTCCTGATAAAAACTGGGATTTCCAGGCCGATCCGTATAATTTATAGTTGATGGTCCGGAACTTTTCAATGGCTTCCTTTTCTCCGTTAAATATCTGCACAACATTATGGCCGCTGTAGATTTCTTCAATATGGCCGTTTAAGTATCCCAGACTTTCCTGCTGCTTCTGAAAATATACCTGGGATTTCTTCACCACAAACATGATCAGAACCATGGAAACCATAAGAACCAGAACAGCCACCAGGGTCATCCGGATGCTGATGGATATCATCATGATGACAATTCCAACCAGAGTTGTCACAGAAGTGATGATCTGCGTCAGGCTCTGGTTCAGCGTCTGGCTGACCGTGTCCACGTCATTGGTGATCCTTGACAAAATCTCCCCGTGAGTCCTTGTATCATAATAATTAAGGGGGAGGCGGTTCATTTTCTCCGAAATATTCTTTCTCAGCTCATAGGTGACCTTCATGCTGATGCCTGACATAATATAGCTCTGTAAATAAGAAAATACGGCAGACACCAGATAGAGCACCACCAAAAGCAGCAGACGGTTTCGTATGTAACGGAAATCCGTTAATAATCCGGTTCCCATCATCCAGGCGATCAGGCCTTCAAACAGCTTTGTGGTGGCCTTTCCTAAAATCTTAGGCCCTGCAATGGAAAATACGGAGGAACAGCCGGCAAATAAGACTACCACAAATACCGAGCGTTTGTACGGCTCTAAGTAACGGGCCAGATGAAGCATGGTCCCTTTAAAATCTTTTGCATTCTCTGGCTTGCCCTGAAGCCCGCCTCTGCCGCCAATGGGGGAACTGGATGGTTTTTTCTCTGTCATTTCAATTCCTCCTCACTAAGCTGTGATAATGCAATTTCCCGGTAAACATCACAGGTTTTCATCAGTTCCCGGTGCGTTCCTTTTCCGGCAATCTTCCCGTGCTCCAAAACAATGATCTGGTCCGCATTCATAATGGTGCTGATGCGCTGGGCAACTAAAAAGATGGTGCTGTCGCCTGTTTTTTCATGAAGAGCAGCCCGGAGCTTTGCATCGGTTTTAAAGTCCAGGGCGGAAAAGCTGTCATCGAACACATTCACAGGTGCTCTTTTTACAAGTGCCCTTGCAATGGAAAGCCTCTGTTTTTGTCCTCCTGATACGTTTCCTCCTCCCTGGGCAATGGAGGTTTCAAAGCCCTCTGGCTTTGAATTGATAAATTCCATGGCCTGAGCCGTACTTGCCGCCTCTTCCACCTGTTCCCTGCCGGCCGTCCGGTCTCCGTACATTAAGTTGCTTTCAATGGTTCCGGAAAATAAAATCCCCTTTTGGGGAACAAATCCTATAATATCCCGCAGCTTATGAAGGGGCCAGGCCTTGATATTGAGCCCATCAATGAGGATCTCCCCTTGGGTCACATCATAAAACCTGGGAAGCAGATTCACCAGAGTACTTTTCCCGCTTCCCGTGGCGCCGATAAAAGCTGTGGTATGTCCCGGCAGTGCCGTAAACGTGATATTATGTAACACATCCTCATCTGCATCCGGATACCGGAAGGATACGCCCCGGTATTCCACAACGCCTTTGGGCTCCTTGGGAAGCTCAGCCTCAGCCTCCGGGTCCCCAATGGAGGGTTCTGTCTGAAGCACTTCCACCACACGCCTGATGGATACGATGGCCCTTGGGATCATGATGAACATCATGGTCATCATCAAAAATGCCATGATGATCTGCATGACATACTGCATATAAGCCATCATATCTCCCACCTCCATCCGGAAGGAGGATACTGCCTTTGACCCCACCCATATGATCAGGAGGTTGGTTAAGTTCATGATCAGCATCATGGCAGGCATCATGCCCGAGGTAACCCGGTTGACAAATAAATTTGTCTCAGTCAGCCTTGTATTCACCTTTTCAAACCGTTTTTCTTCAAACCGCTGGGTATTAAATGCCCTGATCACCAGCGTTCCTTCCAGGCTCTCTCTTACTACCAGGTTTAAACGGTCAATGAGCTTTTGAACAAACTGAAAACTAGGCAAAACAACCGCCAGCATGCTGAAAACCACCACCAGCAGCAATCCCACGGAAAGAGCGATGATCCATGACATGGATTTGTCTTTGTCCAGCGCGTGTATCACGCCTCCCACTCCCATGATGGGAGCATAAAATACGATGCGGATCACCATGACGATCAGCTGCTGGATCTGGGTGATGTCGTTGGTGGTCCTTGTGATCAGGGATGAGGTGGAGTATTTTTCCATCTCTGCATTGGAAAAGCTCTCTACCTTTGCAAAAATGTCCTGACGCAGATTCCGGCTGACGCCGGCGGCTATTCTGGCGGCGATAAGGCCCACCAGAATCGTACAACAGGCACTGATAAAAGCGATTCCCAACATTTGAAATCCAATTTTAATGATATAGGAGGTGTTTCCCGTTGTAATTCCCTTGTTTACGATATCAGACATGAAGTCAGGAAGTGACAAATCACATGTTGCCTGACCAAACAGCAGAGCCACTGACATGGCTATAAACAAAAGGTAGGGCTTAAAATACTGAAAAAATATCTTCAAACCGATTCCCTCCTTTCCTTTCATCTCTTATGTGCTTTTTAAAACCCGTTGTTAACTGTCCCAATCTATTGGCGTTTTTCCTCACTTGTTTCCTTTTCCTTCACCATTAAATTCACTTCTTTTTCCATCAGTTGCGAAAACTTTTTCCACAATTCAATTAATTTGCATGCGTCTTCTTCTCCCATGGCAATGATTACCCGTTCCAAAAGCCCGCTCATCGTTTCAGAGCATTTCTTCCACATGTTCTCCCCTTCTTCTGTCAAGAAAACGCAGATGTTCCTGCGGCTTTTGGGATCTATTTCCCTGTATACCAGGCCCCTTTCTTCCAGTGTATTCAGCATCCGGGATGCTGCCGATAATGCGATATTCAGCCTTTTTGCCAGGGCAGATACATGAATACCCCTGCTTTCCGGGTTTTCATTCATGGCAGTCCGTATTTGATGCAGGGCAAAAAATTCACTCTGGGTGATTCCTTCCGTCATACAATTTCTATGGATCCTTTGCTTACTTCCCATCATCATGGCTAATTCCGATTTAAACTTTTTTATGTATTCTTCCTGTCCATCCTTCACAATAAAACCCCCCTGTTTTTCCTTACTTAACATTGTTAATAATTTTCAATGTTTATCATTCTACATCCGTTTAAATGGTGTGTCAATTATTTTTTCGTTAAGATTTAACTCATTGCTGGAGAATCATCCAGTATTACCCTGCGGCCGAAAACTATGGGAGCAGCACAAAAATACCGGTGAAAATGCTCTCTTTTTCAAGAGCATTCCACCGGCATTCCATGAAATTATCCTTAATCTAAATCTTCCCCATTGGAAGCAATTACCTTTTTGTACCAGTAAAATGAATCCTTTCTGCTTCTGGCCTTTGATCCCCTTCCTTCGTCATCCTGGTCAACGTAAATAAATCCATACCGCTTGCTCATTTCCGCTGTTGAGGAGCTTACAAGATCAATGGGCCCCCATGCACAGTAGGCAAAAATATCGGCCCCATCCCTGATGCATTCCTTCATCTGCGATATGTGCTTCCGGTAGTAATCAATCCGGTAATCATCATGTATTTCTCCGTTTTCCTCCAACGTATCAATGGCCCCGAAGCCATTCTCAGCTATCATCATGGGTACCTGGTATCTGTCCCAATACTGGGACAGGCAGTTATAAAATCCCAGGGGATCCATCCGCCACTCCCAGGGCGTAGGCTTTAGGTTGGGATTTTGTATCACATCCCTTGGATTCATTCCGCAGCAGTCCCCGTCAATGACCTTTGATGAGTAATAAGAGATCGCCAGAAAGTCCTGCCTGTTCTTTCTGATCACTTCTTCATCTCCTGCCTCCGTCTTGATGTTCCAGCCGTTTTCTTCAAAGAAACGGACCGCATAAGCCGGATATTCCCCCCGAAGCTGTACATCCGTATAAAAATACTGCATCCGGTTGCGTTTCATGGTCAGAACCACATCCTCCGGCTTACAGGAATTGGGATAACAGGTGCAGTCTGCCACCATGGTTCCGATCTGCATGTCAGGATTTAATTTCTTTCCGTATTCGTATACAAGGGCATTTGCCACAAACTGATGATGCACGGCCTGAAACTTGGCCTCCTCCAAATCCCCGGCATAATCATCCAACAGCCCGATAGAGCCCCAGGAGCAGTATTGCAGCAGATTGATCTGGTTAAAAACGATCCAGTATTTCACTTTATCCTTAAATCTGTCCAGGACTGCGGACGCATACCGGACGAAAAAGCCGATCAGCTCCCGGTTCACAAATCCTCCGTATTCCAGGACAAGGTGAAGGGGCATGTCATAATGAGAAATGGTGATGATGGGCTCCATCCCGTTTTTCCGGATCTCATGGATCAACCGGTCATAAAAGGCCAGGCCCTCTTCATTAGGTTCTTTTTCATCTCCCTTTGGAAAAATACGTGACCAGGATATGGAGGTCCGGAAAGTGCCAAACCCCATTTCTGCCAGCAATGCCAGGTCTTCCTTGTAGGTATGGTAAAAATCTATTCCATACCGTTTTGGGTAATAGTTTTTATCATCCTCCATATAGCCGAGTATTTCACTGCGGGTCCCGCCCCCTTCTTTTGACACGTTGGAACGGTCTAAGTTCTTTGAGTACATGTGGACATCGGAAGTGGATAAGCCTCTCCCATCCACATCATAGGCCCCTTCCACCTGGCACGCCGCTACCGCACCGCCCCATAAAAAATCATTGGGAAAGGTGTTTTTTGTCTTTTCCATAAGCGCCTCCTTTATCAGACATTGGGAATCATTCAAGGTCTTCTCCCTTTGATTCAATCAGCTTTTTATACCAGAAAAAGGAATCCTTCCTGATCCTTGTACATTCCTTTGGATCATCGTCGGTACGGTCAACGTACACAAATCCGTACCGTTTCTTCACGCCGTTGCTGGTGGATAACAGATCAATGGCAGACCATGGGCAGTAAGCCAGAACTTTAGCGCCAAAATCCATGGATTTTTTTATAGATCTCACGTGGTCTCTTAAGTAGTTGATCCTGTAAGAATCATGGACCTTGCCATCCTCTGTGAGAGTATCGTAAGCTCCCAGGCCGTTTTCAGTGATCATCAAGGGCTTATTGTAACGCATGGAAATGTCCCGCAGCAAATATTCCAGGCCTGTGGGATCAATTGCCCAATCCCAGTCCGTGGTGTCCAGCATGGGATTGGGGCACATCTGGAAAAATCCCGGCTGGTGTTCATGACCGTCCATGGCTCCCTTTACGCCGGTCCAGTTTACCCCTGCAAACCGAAGTTCTTCCTCCTTAAGGCACGCCTTGGCGCACTCACTGGAATAGTAATTCAGGGCCAGGAAATCGGAATACCCTTCCTTGATCAGTTCCATGTCCCCAGGCTCTATGTCAGGGGCAAGTCCCTTTGATTCAAGATAGATCATGGCGGATTCTGTATAAATCCCTTTAAAGTAAATGTCAAGATAATATCCGTTATGTAAATCGTGAGCGTTCTGGGCGGCCATCACATCCTCCGGCTTGCTGGTCAGGGGATAAACAGGCGCATAACCGATAGCCGCTCCCACCAGCCCTCCCGGCACCTTTTCGTGAACCAGCCTGCAGGCAATAGCATGAGCCAGATTCATGTGATGATTGATCTGGTATCTCAGCTGATGGTTAGACTGCAGTTCCCTGGGAATAAAACATTTCTGGGTCCAAAACTGGACGATAATGCTTTGCTCGTTAATCGTTGTCCAGTATTTTACTTTGTCCTTAAATTCTTCGATAATATAGGCCGCATAATACTCAAAATCCTTAACCACTTCCCTGCTCAGCCAGCCATGATACTTTTCAACAAGGGCCCAGGGCAGGTCATAATGATAAAGGGTCACAATAGGCTCGATGCCGTGAATCAGCAATTCATCGATTAAATCCCTGTAAAACTGTATCCCTTCTTCATTTACTTCTCCTGTGCCGTCAGGAAACACCCTGCTCCAGGCAATGGAAAAACGGTAAGCCGTAAATCCCATCTCCTTCATTAATGCAACGTCTTCTTTAAAATGATGATAATGGTCGCTTGCGATCTCCGCAGTTGCAAAGCCTCTTTTTTCATAATTATCTTTATTGATGATATCCTGCTGGGATGCCTTTTTTCCATGGGATAGCGCGGCTCCCTCCACCTGGTAGGCGGAGGTGGAAGCGCCCCAAAGAAAGTCATCCGGAAAACCCTTTTTAAGCATAATGATCTCCTACTCCTAAACAGTCTGTATGAATCTTTTTTAATACCACTTCAAACAAATCAATCAGCTTTTCCGACAGCAAAACCTCGGAATTGATGGTCATCAGCGTATCCTGGGCATGAGCAAAAAGAAGGCATGGCTGATATGTTTTTCCCCTCGTCTCATTTTGTATCACCTCTGTCTGGGATACATGTGCCAATCGGATACACTCTCTTGCTTCCACCATCTTCTCTTTTGCTTCCGTAAAATTTTCTTCCTTGATGCAGTCAAGCGCACGTTCTACAGCCGTTCTGGCATCGCCTGCATGTAAAATGATCTGCATGGCAACTCCTACCAGCTCATTTTCCATAATATCTTCCATAAATATAAATACTTCCTTCCTAGATATTCACTTCTTCCTTTATGCACTGCCCTTCATATGCCTTAAAAAACGGCATCCAGGTAATATAATATACAGCAAACAAAATCACATAAAATATAATTGCCCTGAAATCCTGAGTGATCATCACAGTGGAAACAGGAGCCGGAACCTGGCCTACCTGAATCATCTTTCCCGGAATATTCAGCCAGCCAAACTTCATGGCAGCATAAATGATTGTTGGGCCTGTAAAAGAATTGATCCACATGGGCAGCATCAGCAGAGGATTAAATGCAATGGGCGTGCCGTATATCACCGGCTCATTGATATTGAAAATGCTGGGGGCAATGCAAACCTTTCCCAGGGTCCTCATCTTTTTTGATTTGGAACGCAGCATCTGCACCACCAGGGGCAGGGTGGCTCCCATTCCGCCCATGGTAACCAGTGCGGCAGTAAAAACTGTTTCGCTGGTGACGATATTGGTTGCAATCCCTCCGGCAGCAATCGCGGCAATGTTGGCGTTGATGCCTGCCATAAAAACTGGAGTGGATATGGCGCCGAATGCCCATGACGAAACTCCGCAGGAATATAAGATCGCAGGAGTGAGACACATAAAGATCATGCCCGGATAAGACTGTCCAAAGGAAGCAATGGGCTTAAATACCGCATTGACAGCGGATACAATATCCACTCCGCCACCCTCCACCACGATCATGATCACCAGCAGGATAAGGAAAATAGGAATGATGCTGTTGATCCAGTTTGCCAAAAAGCTTGGAATGGTCGTACTGTCTTCCAGGAAACCAAACCGCGTCCATAAATTAAATACAAATGCAACAAAAAGTCCTATTACAATTGCCACCATGATCCCGCTGGGACCAAACACCCCGAAATTCACGTTCATAAAGGAATTTTCATCAAAGGTCGGCTTTAAGCACATAATAAAGGCGGAAAAGCCCAGCAGGCCTGCCGGAACCTGGAATTTATTCCTTTTCTTCAGCTCCATCAGATTATAGGGGATCAAAAAAGAAATGAAGATCCCTATGAACATAAAGGAATAGCTGGCAATGGGAAATATATCCGGAAGGCCGGGGATATAATCCTTAAATACATTGTAGAAAAACACCAGCGACCCCACCAGTATAAATGGAAGCACCCTCATCATTGCCTGGGATACGGCTGCCACCCACGGGTTTTCCACCAATTTGTTCATTGCCGGCGCAAAGGAATCAATCAGCCACTTCATAAATTTTTTCATACTTCCTTCTCCTATTCTTGTCATTACTTTTTAAGATACCCGATGATGTAATCCAACAACCCTTCACCGTCCAGGGTCCCATAAATATCCTTTGGGATCACCATGACTTCCGTTCCATATTCCGAACATAATTCCTTATACGTATCATACCTTGATCCGTAATGCGGCCCAATGCAAAGAATGTCTGCCCCTTCCTTTACTACGGACATTACATTGCTTTCCGCATGGGCAGCTACCGTAACATTCATTTTCCTCTTTTTGCTGGCTTTCTTTACTGCGTTGGCAAGAAAACCGCTTGACATGCCGGCACCGCAGCACAATATAATCCTTAGGTCGCCCATTGTTTCTTCCTCCTTTCTTCCTGCAAAATGTGAACCCCTCTGCATCTCACTTACAAGAATAATTATGATTAAAAAAAAGAGAAAAATCAAATTACGTTTTGCACCCTGCCATGCAATCCGTCACTGATTTTTCTCTCCCCTTCTCAGCCGATGATCGATTTTAATGTGCTTTCAAATTCCTCATAGGATCTACACTCCCGAAACAGCTCGATATTGGTTTCCTCAGAAAAAATTATAACTAATGACTCATATAATTCCTTAAATACATGATTATCCAGTTTATTAATAGCGATCATTAAGACTACATATACAATCTGGTTTTCCCACCGTATGCCTTTGCCGGAAATCATTACGGAAGCACAGGTCTTATAGGCATTCATCTCAACGGAATGAGGAATGGCGATCTTTCCAAATGCGGTGCAGGCAGCTCTTTCCCTCATCAGCACATGTTCCCTGTAATCTCTCCGCACGTATTCCTTTTCGTATAAATTACCCACCAATATATCGATTACCTCCATTTTGTCCAATGGCCTATTGGATACAAAAAACAATTCCTTTTCAAAGTAATCGTTAAAATGCCTTGTCAGCATCTTGTTTTTCTTATTATTCAGAGAATTTTCTATTTTTTCCTGTATTTCCAGCTTGTCCCCTGAGGTCATAAACGGAGATATGACGGCGGTTTCACAGGCCGCAGGCACTTTTATCCTTACAGTGGAAATGAGCAGGTCATAATTCAATTCTTCCAGCTGGTGGGAATCCCTCACCGATGCAACGATGTTGATGTCATTGCTGAAATTGATCAAAAGCTCATTGTACAGCCTGGATTCTATGTTCATATAGCTTGGGCAAAGCAGAACCACCCGTACCTTTGGATTGTTATTTTTCTGCCTTTCTATCTCGCCTCCTATGTGCAGAGCTATAAATGCCACTTCATCCTGGCTGATGTATATTTTATGCTTTTTTTCCAGCTGTAAGGATACGTATAAAGCCATATCAAACAATATCAAGTGCTGGGACTGGATGGATTCCAGCATGGGATTTTTTATGTTGGTACTGTTTTTTGCTCTCAGCATAAGGTTTTTTAAGTGGAGGGCAAAGGGAATGATGAAGTTTTCCGTATCCAGATTAACGGCATAAGCCTGCTGGATTAAATAGACCAGCTCCTTTGTTTCCTCCATAATCTCATTTCCCACAAGGGCCCGTACCTCAGGCATGCCCCCGGTAACAACAAAATTTGTGCTGGATTTGAATAAAACGTAGATTTCACGCCTTTCTTCTTCATTAATGGTAATGGAGAACTGCTGCTCCAGCTTTTTACACAGTTCTGCAACGCACTCATTTTCCGAATCCTGATCCTGGATCTCCCTTACCATTGAGGGAATGGTCTTCCCTTCCTGGATCCTCTCTATGATGATGACCAGGTGAAGCAGCATATTCCTCAGGGCCAGATCATTGATGTAATAATCGTTCTTTGAAAATATCTGTTTTATGGCTGGAAGCATGGAATCAATATCAATGTTCTTAAAATTACTTTTTAAAATCTGTAAATCCACGTAGTGGTTATCCACTTCTTCATAAAGAATGTAGCTGAACAGCTTCCTGATATTTTTTTCCGGCCCTTGAAGCTTGATCTGATCTCTCTCAATTGCAAACACAATATTAAAGCTTTTAAACCGCATGTTCATCTTTTTAATATCAGCCTTCAGCGTGGAGTCACTGACGTATAATTCATCCGCCATGTGATAAAGATCCAGACTGTTGGTATGCTGAAGGAAAAAAGCTTTGATCACATAGGTGGACCTTTCTTCATATGTCTGAGGGATGACGATATTCTCCTGGGCCAGCAGGCTTTTTGCCACCGGAACATTTAAGGTGTATCCGTTTTTGTTGGAAATAATGGCTTTCCCTTTTCCTGTTTCATTTATCTGGGAAATATAAGTCTTTACGGAACGCATGGAAATGTTTAAAACATCGGCTAACTGCTGGGATGTCAATACCCTGGCCTTGTTTTCCATCATATAGTTAATCAGTTCTATCTGCTTGCTCTGCATATGATCACCCCGTTTAAGAACACTGCAACCTATTTTCCTCTGTTATAGACTTTGCCGGCAAAATTCTTGAAGCTTATCTGCCGCCGCTTCTTCATCTTCCCCCTCAACGACGAATCTCACTTTTTCCGAGCACTTCACCCCTAATGACATAATGGACAACAGCTTTTTAGCATCTGCCCTGTCCTCGTTCCTGTAAATCAAAACCGTGCTTTTAAAGCCGGATGCTTCCTTGACTAAAAGGCTTGCAGGCCTTGCATGAATGCCTACGGTTTCTTTTATGACATATTCAAATTCTTTCATATGATTTCTCCCTCGCTCCTTGTAAATGGTAAGCCTTTTCAGTAAGTTTCCAAATTCTTTTCCCTTATCAGGCCTGGAATTATTATAATGGCAGTTAAAATCCATTACAAATATATATTTGCACTCACCGCGTGCAAATTTTATAAATATTCCATCCCATCCATTAAGTATATCAGAAAAATCATATCTTAACGGCACTTACGCAGAAAAACCATGGAAGCAGCCGCATTTATCTTCGGTTACTCACATGGTTTTTCTCTAAGCTTATTAAAAACTCAATCGGATATTCGCAATCCGCTTCGCTACATGCTCAGGGCGTGCCCCGCTTTATCGGGCATAACCGAATAGCAGCTGTCGCTTGATTCGGTTAAACTTGTATAATTGAATCCACATCTCTTACCTTTGTCTGTTTCATTCACTTACAATATGGATCGGTCCCCTGCAAGTGTATCCAAACGAATCTGAATCATTTCTTATGTCTTTTTTCATGGCTGACACATAAGCTTTTAAAAATTCGAGACGGTAATCATCCTCAGCAATGCCATCCTCTGATTCATCAACCGTTTTCTGTTGGGAAGATCCCTTGGTTTTCATTTTATCCTCCTGCTTTACAGCTCTTTTCCGTTGGTCTTTATGACATTGCTGTAAAAATGATAAGATTTTTTCTTTATGCGTTTTCCTGTGCCGTTCCCGTCATCATCCAAATCCACGTAGATGATTCCGTAACGCTTGGACATCTGGCCCGTACCGTTGCTCACAATGTCGATGGGGCCCCACATGGTATATCCAAACAAGTCCACTCCGTGCTGAATGGCTGTTTTCATTGCCTTCATATGCTTTTCCAGGTAATCGATCCGGTAATCATCCGTTATGGATCCGTCTTCATCCACTTCATCGATAGCCCCCAGCCCGTTTTCCGCCACAAATAAGGGCAGCTGATACCTGTCATATAACTCCTGCAAAGCAAGCCGCAGGCCATCCGGGTCAACAGACCAGCCCCAGCCGGTTTTCCGCAGATAGGGATTGACCACCCCTTCCAGGGAATTGGTATTGATCACCTCCGCAGGCTCCATGGATTCCGCCGAAATCACCCGGGAACGGTAATAGCTGAATGAAATGAAATCAATGGGATAAGATTTGATAATATCCTCGTCCCCTTCCTCCATTACAATATTCAGGTTGTTTTCCTCAAAGAACTTCCAGATATAGCTTGGGTAATACCCCCTTGCCTGGACATCTGAGAAGAAGAATTCCTTGCGTTTTTCTTCCTCCGCAGCGATCACATCGGCCGGATTGCAGGTATAAGGATACACTGTTTTATATGCGATCATGGCGCCGACCAAGGCATTGGTATCTGTCTCATGTATGAATTTTGTAGCCAGGGCGCTTGCCACAAACTGATGGTGCGCCGCCTGATACATTTCCTGAAGCAGTTGATCAGAGTCCGGGTAAATGGCTGCAGCATCCCAGCAAATGGGCTTTACCGCCGCATTCCCTATTTCATTAAAGGTCAGCCAGTAACTGACCAGGCCCTTGAACTCAGTAACAATGGTTCTGACGAATTTCATGTATAAATCTATGTACACCCGGTTAGCCCAGCTTCCATATTTATCCCGCATTGCCAAAGGTGTCTCATAGTGGGAAATGGTGATCATCACCTTCATTCCCAGCCTGCGGCACTCTTCAAACATGCTGCGGTAGAATTTGATGCCAGCCTCATTGGGCGTCTCCTCTTCTCCTGTGGGGTAAATCCGTGTCCAGTTGATGGAGGTACGGAAAATATTAAAATTGGCATCAGCCATTAATTTTAAATCCTCCTTATAGGTATGATAAAAATCAATCCCCTTATGGGTTGGGTAATAATCTGCATCACGGCGGATGCCTCCAAAGAAACCGCGGTCCTTAATATCAGCTGTGGACATTTGTTTTCCGTCTTCCAGATAAGCTCCTTCCAACTGATTGGCAGCCACTGCGCCTCCCCATAAAAAGCCGTCTTTGAATCCTGTTTCCGGTTTTTTCAAAATCGTTTCCTCCTCTTCAAATTTCATTGCATCGTTTCTTTGATCTCATATCTTCCAATCACTGATTTTCCTTTTTTTACACTGCCATTTGCTTCATAAGTGAAGTCATATCCGTTCTCATTGACCACGATCATCATGACAATGGGATTACAGCCGCTTTTTTCAATGACATCAATGTCCACATCAACAATTTTTTCACCGGCCCTGACCTTTGTATTTACTTCCTTGAAATACTTATATCCCTTGCCCTTTAAATTCACAGTATCTATTCCCATATGGACAAGCAATTCGATCCCATCCTCTGTGACCAGTCCAAATGCATGTTTTGTAGGAAATATCATGGTGATCTCCCCATCCACCGGGGCAACGATGGATGGGCGGTCAGGGGTAATAGCGACCCCATTTCCCATAGACAGGCTGGAAAATGCCTCATCAGGGGTTTCAGATAAATAACACATGGTTCCAGTGGCAAAGGCCACCATGGTATGTTCCTGTTTTTCCTGTGTACCAAACCATTTGCTGAAAATACTCATATTCTGGTCACCTACTGCGCAATCGCTGAATCATCAAATCCCATGACTACAGTTGCCGCAACAGACACCGCAAACGTCACTCCAATGGCAATGATGATCGCCAGCATGGTGTCCATAAAAATCGGAATGGCCAAAATACTGGAATAGCCTAAGGTATACGCTTTTGCTCCCATAATTCCTGCCGCAGCTCCACCTGCAAGCCCGCCGGCAACCACTGCATAAAGGGGCTTTTTAAGCCTTAAGTTGATTCCGTAAATTGCCGGTTCGGAAACGCCTGAAACAATAGCGCCAATTGCCGCTGAAATTGCTTCCGAGCGGAGCTTCTTATTCTTTGTGCGGATGGCGACTCCCGTGCAGGCACCGCCTTCTGCAATATTATGTAAGATCCATGCAGGCCTGAAGAAGTTATCGTAACCGGTATTAGCCAGCAGCTCGGTCATAGGCGCTACAAACAGCATATTCATGCCGCCCATAACGATAAACGGCCATACTGCTGCCAATAACCCGATGGCAACACCTCCTGTCACATCGTAAATCCCTACAAAAATACTTACAATATAATTACCTGCAATGGTTCCAAGAGGAGCCAGAACAACCATAACAATGGGCATTGCAGCCGCCAGGGTAAAAAGAGGAGCAAATACGGACCGCAAAACCCCAGGTATCACTTTATAGAAGAATTTTTCCAAACGGGCGGCCAGCAGCGCAGATAAAATTGCCGGAAGCAGAGTATTGGAATAGCTTACCAGGGTAACGGGTAGGCCAAAGATGGTCACCGCCTGATCCCCGCCGATCAACTGGACAAAATTAGGGTAAAGCAGCATCAATGCCATGGCCATGGCAAAGGCCGGGTTAGACTTAAGGGTACGGGAAGCACCGTAGGCGATAAAGACCGGCATAAAGTAAAACGGCACATTGGACATAAAATTAAACATCATATATGTGGTATTTCCAGTCACATCAGGCCAGAAGTATGCACTTAAGCCCAACGCAACCTTCAGCATACCGGCTCCGTACAGCACCGTAATAAAGGGTGTTAATGTGGCTGATAAAAACTGAATGACCTTTCCCAGATAATAGCCAAAGCCTGATGTTTTTCCGGGTGCCACATCTTCCTTATGGTACTCTTCTACCTCATCGTCCGTTTCCAGTCCATATTCTTTTACTACATATTCAAATACCGGAAATAAATTAGGGCCTAAAACAATCTGATATTGTCCGGAACCAAATACTACCCCCAGGACCCCATCAATTTTTTTAATTTCCTCGGTATCTGCCTTTTCCACATCCTTTAAAATAAACCGAAGCCTTGTAACACAATGGGTCACACTATGAACATTATCCTTTTCACCTATAAGCTTCATAATAGAATCTGATAATTCTTTCACATTCACTGCCATAAGTTTCCTCCTAAATATTATTTATAATGTAAACCGTACTGCGCACATACGATTCCTTATCCCTTTTATTTTTTCAATAATCTCCGGATATGGATGAATAAATAAAGCTTATCGTCATCACCCATTTGATATTTATATTTATTCAGAATGTACATTTCAATATTTTGAACGATTTCGTGGATCGCCGGAAACTCCACCTCAAACCTTTGAAGCATGGAATTGTTTTCATGGCTTAGCTCCTGGGAATTTAAAAGCACCTTTCTCATGAAGAACTTCAAATGAATGATGAACCGGGAGTAATCGAAGGACTCCTCATCCGGTTCAATGTGGAGGCTTTCCGTAACAATATTTGCCAGATCCCTCACCCCATACATGATTTCAAGAGTCTTTTGGCCTCTCTGATTGCTTGCGTTGATGATATGAAATGCGATGGTGCTGGCTTCCTCATAATCCAGTTGAATCTTATATTTTTCATTGATCATATCCACCAATTCACGGCCAATCTTATATTCCTCCTGGTAAAACCTTTTGATTTCTTCGCTTGCTATGCTGGGAAACAGCATGCCTTCTTCATACCTTACCAGAAGATAATGGATGTGGTCGGCCAGACTGACCGCCAAATTTTCATTTAATTTACGGTCAAGAGATATTTCCGCATGCTCCACCAATTTCATGGTAAGCTCGATCCTGTCAAAAGGGATCTCCTCCAATATGGTTACCAGCTTATTTTTCACCTGATTATTTATCTGAGCAAAAATCTTTATGATTTCATCGTCGGATAGGCATTCACGGACCTTATGGCGGAACCCGATCCCATTCCCCACAGCAATGTACTCCTGCGTTTTGTTGTCCACCACAAACACAACATTATTATTAAGTATTTTTACAATTTTCCAACAGCCCATAATTCCCTCCAAACGCAATAAAAAAAGGCAAAATCCTTCTTCCAGAAAGATTTTGCCCAATTTTTCATTTACGAAATATGGTAACAAGTCTTGATATTTGGATTATAGCATACCCTTTTGGATTATGCAAATCTTTTCTTTTGATTTCGCATTTTTTTACCGGATCAAAGAGAAAGGCTATGAAAGAAAAAATCCTTCAACCGGTCATATGCCATGTCTTCGTCTTTGCCGGTAATCTCCACCCTTATGATATCACCGAATTTGATGTTCAGTCCCATAATTGCCACCACATCGGAAGCGTCAGCAGTTTTCCCATTAAGAGAAATAATAATCTTAGAGTCATACTTTTGGCTCTCCATTGCCAGCATTACTGCCGGTCTTGCATGGATCCCAAACTGTTCCTTTACTCCATAATCAAATGTTTTCATCGTCCCTCCCTGCACCCCTTTGCATTTCCTGTAAATAACCTTGGCGGACCATTGATACCTTCAATATTATTATGTATGCCAAAAAGAATTTATAAAGTTATATAATGGGGAATAATATCTTCAAATTCTCCGTTTTTCATCTGAAACCCCTTTGGAATTACTCCTAATTGCGTAAAGCCCAACTTTTTATATAAAGCCAAAGCAGAGACATTGCTGCTCACTACTGCATTGAATTGTAAAATTTTAAATCCTAAATCTTTTCCTTTGTCCATGGAATGGCATACCAGACGCTCACCGATGCGATGCCCTCTCATACTGCTTTTGACAGCATAACTTGCATTGCAGATATGACCGCATCGTCCAATATTATTAGGGTGTAAGATATATAACCCCACGATATGATTGCTGTCATCAAAGGCTGCACCTGTAAAAGATTGTTGTCTGAAAAATTCTTTTCCTGTCTCTTGGTTTAAAATCTCTGTTTGAGGAAACGCAATTCCCTGCTCAACGATATCATTCCATATTTCTATTGATTGAGTGATATCTTTATCGCAGAATTCTCTTATTTCTATCTTCATCAGTCTTTTCCTCCCTCATATGAATTTTTATTGATTGAATTAATCTTAAAAACATTTTATCATATCTGTATGCAAAAGTCATTTCTTTACTGCTGTCTAAGCGGTATATTATCTCAAAGCTTTGTTAAATATCTGACAATGCAATAGTCCAAGGAATAAACAAATTCATCAACCTTGTATTCATGGCAACCCTCTCCTGTCTTCATCCTATCATCCGGGTAATTGAAACTCCATATGGAAAACTTCTCTAATGAATTGGGAAGTTTTCTCACAGGGATATAATTGCAGATCCCATACATGAAAATACCCTGCAGGCAAAACACAGCTTCTTTTTCTGTGCTTCAACTGCAGGGTACGATTTTCCACTCCATTCCGAAGGGCTGTTTTATTGATTTAATTATCTTCTTATATGTCTCGTCTTCAACTACATATCTTAATGCCTGACTCTCTTTTCATCCCTGTTTTCTCTGCACCGTCAGCTTAGCCAAAGCCTCTACAATATAAACTGCCGGTATCTGGGAGGTTATATCCACCTTCATCTTCTTATAGTCCGTCCGTTCCCACTGGATATAATAAGATATATTGTGATCAGAAATTCTGGCCAATGTGCTGTTTTTACTGTTGGTAATGGATACGACCGTACTGTTGCATTGCTTAATAATCTCTGAATTCTCAATGAGAATGTCTGTTTCCCCCTCCACAGAAAGAATAATAATAATGCTTTCTTTTGGAAATTCCAGATTAATGGGAAACATAGGATTATTGATTCCTGTGGCAAATATGCCCATATTGCAGAAATACCTGCCTGCATACTCGGCAATGATTCCTGAATTGCCTATTCCGAGAAAAATAATCTGCTTTTTTTCTGCTATAATATCGGCAACAAATTTAAGCTGTTCATGAAAGGATTCCGTCCCGATTCTTTGGAAAAAGTCTGAAATGGAACTGAAATCAAATCCCTGCCGGACCTTCTTTGTGCTCTCCTGCTCCATTTTAAACCGGATCTTAAACTCGGAAAAGCCATTGCAGTTTACTTTCCTGCAGAACCGGGTAATGGTCGTGGTGGAAACATGGGCCTCATTGGCAAACTCCCGAATGGTCATATAAGGAATCTTCTCACTGTTCTTTAATATGAAATTATAAACCTCATAATCAAGTTCACTAAACTGGTTTAATACCTGATTAGAAAACATCATCATAATCTGCTACCGCCTTTTGTATTCATTGATAAAAGTTACAGGGTGTTTTTTTCATTTTAACATAAAAGGACTGTATTTTCAATGAACAGGAATTCCATATCCATCAAAAGGAGTCATTGCAGCCAACGTTCCTATCAGCGTGCAATGACTCCTTTTATAACAGGAAGCAGTAGAAATAAACAGATACTTAACTGTTCTCAGCTTCCAGACGATCAATGATATCTTTAAACTGCGGTAAATGCTCCTTATGGGCGATCAGCAATTCATCCAACACTGTCTTTGCAATTTTACCGCTGGGAACCAGAGGATTTATGGTAAATGCCTGCTGAGCCATACCGTAATCACCGGTTACCGCGGCTTTAATGGTTGTCAGTTCCATGTCTTTCATTAACTGCAGCAAACCTCTGCTGGAAGGCTCAAAGGAACCCCAGGAAATCGGAACCGGACCGCCTGAAGTAATGATACTGCTCACTTCCACCACTACATCATCGGGCAGATCCGAAATAGCTCCATTATTTCTGGTGCTGACCACCATATGGGTGCGCTTGTCATTGTAAATGGAATTAATCAACTCACAGGCCGCGTCAGAATAGAACGCTCCGCCCCGTTTTTCTAACTGAGGCGGTTTGATGCTCAGATTGGGATCTTTATACAATTCAAACAATTCGGCTTCGGTACGTTTTACCAGTTCGGCACGGGTCTCTCCTTTTGCATAGGCTTCCAATTCTTCCTTCAGCATATCATCTGTAATATAATAATACCGATGGTACATGCAGGGAATAATTCCAAGATTACAAATCTGTTCCGGTAAAAATGAGATGTTTGGAATATTCTGTACTCCCGAATTTGCGCTGGTAAAGCTTTTCAGTGCGTTTTTCATATTCTCAACGCTGGTGTAAGCCTTTTCAAGTACCTCGCCGGTCTTTTCCTCGCCGGTTTTGTCCCATACCCTGTGCCAGTGAAAATGATTCAGACCGCCAAATCGGAAAAATAAATCCTCCTCGTTTTCTCTTAAAGCTCCTGCTGCAATCTTTCTGCAAAGAATAGGAACATTACATAAACCTACCACCTTGTCCCAATTGCCATAACGCATAACAGCTTCTGTTACCATGCCGGAAGGATTTGTAAAATTAACAAGCCATGCATTGGGACACAGCTCTTTCATATCATCTACAATATCTAAAATGACCGGAATGGTGCGGAATGCCTTGAACATGCCTCCGGCGCCATTGGTTTCCTGGCCCAGAATTCCATGAGACAACGGAATTCTCTCATCTTTAATGCGCGCATCCAACAGACCTACACGGAACTGAGTGGTAACAAAATCAGCATCTTTTAGAGCCTCACGCCTGTCTAATGTCAAATGGATTTCCCAATCAAGGCCTGCTGCCTCCACCATACGCTTTGCCAGATTTCCGACAATCTCAAGCTTTTCTTTTCCTGCCTCAATATCCACCAGCCAGATTTCTTTAATGGGAAGGTGATCTTTCCTCTTAATGAATCCTTCCATTAATTCGGGAGTGTAGCTGGAACCTCCTCCAATGGTTACAATTTTAATTTTTTTATTCATATGCAGCCCTCCTTTTTGTAAAAATTATAATACAAAAAGGAGGGTAAGAAAACAGAGTCAGCCCATTCAGTAACACAGCAAACCCTTTAGGTACATGTTTCTAAGAAAAGACACCCTGTATCTTTCGGAGAATTACTTTTCTCCTGCAGCCACCTGATCCACAAACGCCTTGATTTCCGCATCCTTACATCCTTCATAAAAGCAGTCCAGGAATCTTGGGATCATACATTCCCTTACCAGCTGGGGATCCAAAGCCTTTAATGCCTCCAGAAGCGGCTTTGCCACCTGCTTTTTCACCTCAAAAAGAAGGTTGGCATTCCTGTTCTGAGCCTCTTTTCTGCCCTCCGGGTATCCCATACCCTTTGGCGAGCCAAACGCCTTGGTAAAAATATTGTTTAAGTTTAAATCCGCACCCCAGCCAAAGCCCTTGGCATAGGGAAGGGACAGGGCATTGCCGTTGTTGATCTGTAAAAACAGATAGGCATCCGTAGGCTCTATACAATAGCCGCACACAACCCCTGGATACATATTTAAGGACATCAAAGCCCCCTGCCCGGTGCCGCAGCCGGTAACCACAAAATCAACTGCCCCAGAGTTTAAAAGAAGAGCAGCCTGAATGCCTAAGTGCAAATAGGTGAGCCTTGGGTTCTCCTTTGTATATGCCTCGGGCACATCCTGGTCTGATAAGGGTTTTTCCATGGCCGCGTTATAGACCTGATGGCCCATAGGCTCTGTCACGGTTTTTAACTCCTTTAATATGATTTCGTTTTTAGGCGCCTGACTGAATTCATTTAATAATGCGATTTTCATTTGCTCCATTCCTTTCCGTCTGTTTTCTTTGTCTAAACCTGTTTCTCTATGGCTTTGTCAGCATCTTCTCTCATCCGTAAAAAATCTTCCTGGGACAGAGGAATGTCCATGGATTTTGCCGTATCCTCGATCTGGGACAGCTTCCTTGCGCCGCAGAGCACATTAATATTGGGGGATACCATGGAGTTCCATCTGATGCAGAGATTTGCAAGACTGCATTGGTACTTATCAGTCAAATCCTTCCAGCCTGCCAGCATCTCATTTGCCGTCCTGATGTTCTCCGGCTTCCACCACGTCTTTCCGTCCCGTACCTCACCCTTTTTCGGTATATAATCATCCGGGACTTTCCCTGCCAGAAGTCCCTGTTCAATGGGGGAATAGGTCTGGAGGGTGATCCCGTTTTCCTCACAAAAAGGAAGGAAGCCTGTTTCAGCTTTCCGGTCCAGGATGCTGAGTTTTTCCTGAATGACATCCAGCTGTCCAGCCGCCACATAATCCTTAAGAACGGTCAGATCCACATTGGAAGCACCAATGGCACGGATCTTTCCTTCTTCCTTCATCTTTAAAAGCTCTCCCATGGTCTCTGTCACAGGGACTATGCCATAGGTCTTGCACTGCCAGTGAGTGTAGTATACATCAATGTAGTCGGTTCCCAGAGTTTTTAAGCTCAGTTCCAAATCTCTCCGAATGGCCCTGGGGGATAAGTCTCTGGAAATGGTATGGCCTTCTTTTGTGAAATGCACTTCCCCTCCATCGTCATACCACTGGAGGCCGCATTTGGTGGAAAGGATGACTCGGCTGCGGTCCGTCTGCTTTAACGCCTGCCCGATCACTTCCTCACTGTGCCCAAACCCATAGACCCTGGCAGTATCGATCCAGTTGATCCCAAGCTCCAGGCCTCTTAAAATGGTTTTCACCGACATCTCATCGTCATTGGCTCCCCACCATTCTCCCCCGCCGATTGCCCAGCAGCCCAGTGCAAAGGCATTGGTCCTGATTCCTGATTTCCCTATCTCTCGCATTTCCATGGTCAAACCTCCTTGCCTTTCTTTATGAAAACGCATCCAGTAAATCATCATACGTGGACGCAGCCTGCAGCTTTCTCATGATGGCCTCATTTCCAAGCTTGCCTGCCAGCTCTGCGATCAGGCGCAGATGATCCTTTGCCCCGCCGCTGTCAGAAGGCACGGCAAACAGGAAAAAAAGGTCCACAGGTTCCTCGTCATAGGACTCCCATTCCACCATCTGCTCTGTTCTTCCCACGGCAATTCCTACTTTATCCACAAAATCCGATTTGCCGTGGGGGATGGCCACATGTCCCCCGATTCCAGTGATTCCTTCTTCTTCTCTTAAATACACATCCTTAATATAACCTTCCAGGTCCTCTACATATCCTGCTTTTTTAAGGAGTCCTGCCAGATGGCGGATTACCTCATCCTTATTACATGCCTTCATTTCTAAATCAATGACCCTCTTATCCAGAATCTCTTTTACTGCCATCTTGTTTCTCCCCTTACTTGATAAAATACTGATAGACCTCCAGAGATGATTCCAGCCGTTTCATTGCCTCCATGTTGTCGTCATTCTCTGTAAGCAGCAGAAAATCTTTATAAAACTGCTTTGTCCGTTTTATCTCAAATTTTGATGTCATTTTTATAGCAAGCAGAAATATGGTGTCCACCATATCCTCATGCCACTTGACCGGTTTATCTAAAATAGCCACCACAATGCGGGATTCGTTCACCTCCGCCATGTTTCCATGAGGAATGGCGATCCCCCTGCCTATGCTTGTGGTGGTGGCTCTTTCCCTGTCAAACACGCTTTCCAGATAATTCTGAGTCACATCTCCCTTATCTTCCAGCCTCTTCACCATCATGGTGATCAGCTGGTCTTTATCCTTCACCTGAGGCTTAATCATGATCAAGTCAACCTCAAACAACTGGTGGCATAAGCTGCTGAACTGGAAATCCGGCCTGCTTCTCAGCCTGGAAACCTGGGCCGCCTTCCGGCGTATGACCTCGATCTCCTTTTCACTTATGCGGTCTCCCACTGTAACCACCCTGGAATCCTGTAAATCCAGTCCGGAACCATCGATAATGATATCAGTTTCCGGGTGTAAGGACAATTTAAAATCATGACGGCTGACTGCCTGTACATCGGTGATCTCAGGAATGCGGTACTTGATCATTTCAATGGAAAGCTGACAGGCCGCCATGCCTCTCTGACTCACCAGCAAAGCTGTCAGAGGTCTCCCCTTTTTCCTGCGGATTATGGCGGCCTGGATATAAAGAGCGATCCCGGCAAGCTCATCCTCTGTCACCTGCACGTCATAATACTCCTCAAATAAGCTGCTGGTAGACCAGGCTGCCAAAAAGGTCTGCTTGTATTCACTTTTCACATATTTGCTTATGTTGTCTCCTGTCACTGTGGAATACTTCATCCGGAATATGGCCGACCTCATATGGATCAGCAGGCCTTCATACAGCATCTTGTCCCCGGAAAGGTCTGCATCCAGCACAGAATCAATGGTCTCGATCACCAGCTTTACAAAGCGTTCCAGATTCCTGTCATACTGCATGGCATAATCCTCATCGCTGACATCCGTAAAACTTTTCAGCTTTTTGGCGGAAAGCAGCAGCACTGCCAAAAGGATGGTGTCATCCTCTGACAAGTCCACCTGGTATTCCTTACCGATCCTCTGGTAAATGGACTCAGCAAAGGAATATTCATTGTAACGCTGGATATTTTCCTCCTGCATGCTGCTGGAAAGGAGCCCGTCGCCCAGGCCCCTTCTGGCAACAGACAGGCATGCCATGATCCAGACCATCTTAAAGGAATGGTCGGCCAGCTCGATCCTCCAGGCGTTTTCCGCCTCCACGATCATGCGCCGGATACGGGCCGCATCCACTCCCGGCGCATAGGTGCCATACAGCGCCTCCATGACTTCCGGAAGCATTTCCAGCATATAATCCTTAATCGCGATCCGGAAGCTGTACTCTTTCCCAATGAGACATACCCCTTTGTTTCTTACGGCTGTTATCTTTATATTCCGTTTCTCAAACCAGTCCGATACGTTTTTCAGCAGATTGCTGACGGTGGGAGGGCTTAAATAGAGGCTGTCTGCCAGCTGCTGCAGGGTCAGGACCTCTCCCGGCTTCATTTTGAGGAGCTTTCCCATAAGCTGTTTGTTCCGGTTCTCCAAATCCCCGGCAGGGTCTTCCCCCTGTTCCAGACGGTCTTCCAGAAGCTTTCTCTGCCTGCCGTCAAGCTCCAGCCATATCCCTGTCCCCGGCCTCTTTTCTATTTTCCCAAGCCCTTCCGCCTCCAGCCATTCCTCAAGCTGTTTAATACGGGTCCTCACCGTTTTTTCAGATAGTCCCACATTATCGGCAAGCTGCAGTATGGTATAAGTCTCTCCGTTTATCAGGCACTGCAATATTTTGTTATTATATAATGCGTTCTTATCTTCCTTCAAGTAAACACCCCTATCCTTCAGGAATTATTCATTTCCTGCCTGCTTTGCCTCTCCATATATGTATCTGCCGCTGGAACCGATCACCTTCATGTAGTCTCTAACAAACTGCTTGATCCCGGCTTCCGCAGCCATGCAAAGATGCATATAATCCGTCCCCGGTTTCTCTTCAAGCTCTTTTAACATGGCTGTTTTGCCTGCCTCAAAGGCATCGGTGCACACGTTGATCTTGTTGATGCCCCCGGCCACCGCCTTCTTTAAATTCTCTTCCCCTGAACCGGAGCCGCCGTGAAGCACCAACGGCATATTTAAAGTTTCCTTCAGCTGATGGAGGCGTTCAAAATCCAGTTTCGGGATCTTTCCTTTCGGATAGGCTCCGTGAGCCGTACCGATTGCCACAGCCAGGGCATCGATGCCTGTTTTTTCTACAAAATCCAGGGCAAGCTCAGGATCTGTATACAAATCCGTATCCGAGTCATCCTCATGGTCTGCCTGGCCCACATGGCCCAGCTCCCCTTCCACGGAACAGCCCATGCCATGGGCAAGAGCGGTGATGATTGCCGTGCGCTTTACATTTTCCTCGTAAGGCAGTGAGGAACCGTCGTACATGACATTTGTAAAGCCCCGGTTGATGCAGTCCGTAATGGTGTAAAAATCAGATCCATGGTCAAGATTTAAGGCGACAGGCACATGAACTCTGGATGCCAGCTCCCTTATCACGGGAAGCATTTCTTCCGCATGGGCATGGTTTTTCATCTGCCCCGGTCCAAACTGCACGATGATGGGAGAATGCTCCTCTTCCGCCGCCATAATTCCTGCTCTGGCCATCTCAATGTTGATGCTGTTCATGGCCATAACCCCGTAGTAATTTTTATTTGCATCATCTAGGATGGCTTTCATTGATACTAACATGTTTTTCTCGTCCTTTCCATACTTTTGCCCATGTTTTCCGGGCATCAAGGGATGCCCGCAGGGCGTTCCATACTTTTGCCCATGTTTTCCGGGGCATTCCATATTGTCCGCAGTCTTACTGGATATTAATATCCAGATCAATGTCAAATTCTTCCTCTTCCTTTTCCACCTGCTGGTCCAAAGGCCGTTTAAGGACTGCATAGATAACTCCTGTTACCGCAGAGCCGATGACCAGGGCAATTAAAAACCACAGGGGATTTTTCATCATGGGAACCACGAAGATACCTCCATGTCCTGCCACGGATTCACAGCCCACGCCTACCGCAATGGCTCCGGCCACAGCAGAACCGATCATACTGCTGGGGATCACTCTTGCAGGGTCAGCTGCCGCAAAGGGAAGGACACCTTCCGTAATGAAGCAAAGGCCCATGGGAAGCGCTGTTTTAGCAGTTTCCAGCTCCACTTTTGAAAACTTGTTCTTCTTTAACAATGTAGCAATAAAAATTCCGATGGGAGGAGTCATACCTCCGATGATCTTTGCAGCCATAGGACCATTGATTCCATCAGCTCCCAGGGCATTGGCCGCCATGGAGGCCGTTTTGTTAATAGGGCCGCCCATATCAAATCCCATACAGGCACCGATTACTCCTCCGATTACAGCCCTTGCTCCTCCGTTTAAAGAAATGATCCACTGCTGGAACACGTTCATGATAAATGCCAAAGGGATCGAGAACACACATAGGAAAATCATTCCGCATACAAGAGTCGATACCACGGGTATGAACATAACGGGCATCAATCCTACACACCACTTGGGAAGCTTCCAGGTCTTCATCCAGTTTACAAAGGAGCCGATAATAAAGGCCATCAAAAGTCCGCCGAGAAATCCCGCCTTGGATTGGGACGAGCAGTAACCGATCACAATGCCGGGCACGATTCCGGGCCGGCCTGCAATGGAATAGGCCACTCCTGCCGTCATCACCGCCACCGCAAAATCCATTGCGATAGATCCCAGCTTATTGATGCCCCACCAAAAGCCAATCCAGGAAAAGGGATTTAAATTGGAAAACGGCGTTGCCCCTGCTTCTATGGCGCTTCCGATATCATATCCGCCAAACCCTTTTGCCAGTGCGCTTAAAATACCTCCGCATACAACAATGGGAATCATATAGGAAATTCCCGTCATAACATGTTTTTTAATATCAAGTTTTTGCTTTGCCATTGTATTCCCCTCTTTTTCCATATTCTTTGCTTTGTTTCGCTTCAGCTACTTCCCCATCTTTTCGTGGATCTTTGAGATCACTCCTTTTGGGGATTTCATTACCATGCTGATCGGAATCTCCACTACCGGCTTCCCTGTAAAACGTTCTTTGTTCACCCGGATATCTGCGGAAATCAGGATCACGTCCGCTTCTTTGATTTCCTGGGGCGTCAGCTCATTCTCCACCCCAATGGAGCCCTGGGTTTCCACTTTAATATGATCCCCCAGTTCCTTTGCTGCATTTTCCAGCTTTTCCTTGGCAATGTACGTATGGGCGATCCCTGCCGTACATGCCGTGATAGCTAAAATCTTCATACACTTCCTCCTTGCTTAGTTTTTATGTTATATTAACTTTACCACGTCCATAAGATCCAGGGTAAATGAAAAGCGGCACAATGATACGGTAAATTTTTGTTTGTTGCCGGAGTAGATGATACAAAAACGCCCTGCAGGTTTAAAAAATCTGCAGGGCGTTTTCCCCTTTTATCAATGATACACGATACCAATGGATTTACAGGTTCCCACCTCTTCCTTATTTATAAAACCATTCCTCCAACCAGCATGACGGCAGGTATGGTAACCAGTGATAAAACCGTTGTCACTGCCAATAATTTTGAGGCATACTGGCTGTTCTTGTTATACTGCAGGGCAAACATGGCTCCCGTAGCTGCGCTGGGACAGGCGGAGGCAACTAAAATGGTGATTGCAATGGCATGATCCACCCTGACTGCCAAAAGAAGCAGCAGGGTCATGAGAGGGATCACAAGGAGTTTTGCTGCGCTGATCATATAGGTCCTGGGACTTTTTAAACAGGAAAGCAGTTCACTTTCCGCCAGATTCATACCGGAAACCAGCATTGCCACCGGCGTGTTCATGGCCCCGATCATTGACAATGGATTTCCTACTACCTCCGGCAAACGAATTCCCTTTACAAAAAAGAGAATCCCTGCTCCGATCGCCACGGTGGATGGATTGATGAAATTTTTTATGGTTGACATGAGCTTTCCATCCCTGCCCTTCATGAGCATGATTCCATGGGACCAGATCAGGATATTGAATACGGTTATATAAGCTGTCATAAAAAACACGCCTTTTATTCCCAGCAGCCCGCTGATAATGGGAATGCCCACAAAACCGCAGTTAGAATAGACCATGGAAATTCTTTCCACCGCCATTTCCGGGTTTTCCCTGGCTTTTATCAGAATCCCGGAAAGGAGAATCGCCAGAAAAAAGCTGGCTCCCGATACCCCCACCGTGACCATCAGGCCTATTAACAGATCCCTGTCAAATTCCATCTGATAGGACATGACGATCATACAGGGAGTGATCACATTTAACAGGATTGAGGACATTTTCTTACTTGTTCCCGTATCGGCAATTCCTGATTTTAATGCGGCAGCTCCAATCAGCATGATAATGAACATTTCTACAATTTTATTAACCGTAATATGTGCCAAATCCATTCTTTCTATGTCTGCCCGGCGTCCGGCAATCTCCTATTATAATTTTAATCAGAATGCCGGCGGTCTATCTGGGGAAAAAGCCGGAATTTGAGGTTGGCTCGCCTTTTGCGTATAAATGAGCCGTATCCCCTGCTCCTTTACACCGGAAATAAGCCTCTCCTTCCACCCTCTCTTCTGTTTCCAGTGTGGTGACTGAGGAAGGTGCCAGAAAAAAGCCCTGCCACAAAAGTGGGGCCGGGATGCCTAAAAGATGGGACAGCATAACGCAGATAACGCCAAAATGGCAGAACAGGACGATGGTATCGTCGCTTCCGGGAACGGCCCGGTACATTCTGCCCTCTCTCTGATAGCCGTATTTCCTTAAAATTTCATCAAGGCCGGCTGCTACTTTATTATATTCCTCTTTGACTGGTCCTGTTTTCATTTTTTCATTTTCAAACCATAAGTCCCTGTGGTAAAGCTCATCCCGGTTGGTCCAGTATCCGGGCATAAAGTCCCAGGGTATTCTCTTGGTTTCACCTGCCCCATCCTCCACAGGCGCATGAAACTCCCTGAGCCAGGGCAGTATCTCTGCCTCTGCACCTGATGCCTGTAAGGTGGCCTTTGCAGTATCCTTTGCTCTTCCAAGAGGGGAGCAGTAAAATGCGGAAACCGGCAGCTTACTGATCCTTTGGGATAGAAAATCTGCCTCTTTCCAGCCTTTTTCCGTGAGGGAATCAATGGAATAGTCCGGTTCCCCGTGCCTGATCAGAATCAATTTCATACTTATCCTCTTTTCTCCGCTGAATATGTTTTTTTAATCATAGCATTTATTAGAAATAAAAACAATAAAACCTCAATCAAATGGCCGTCTGTTACAAGGACTAAGAAATAACGGGCAAGATAACCGCCATAAAATAATCTGCCAGTTCTTCCGGAGTTTGGGCCAGGCGGTTCTTGATCCACCACTGTACCATGCCCACGAAGGAACTGGAAATATGATTTACAAGAAATTCATGGGGTACTTTTTTGCCGAATAAGGGTGTATCCCCCAACAGCCGCGCCGCCATCATCTCATTGAGATACTGCCTGAAAAAACCCAAAAATAATTCACCGCTTTCGCAGGTGAGGATGCCAATAATGTTTCTCTTATTATCAAGCAGATGATAGAGAATATGGGTGATCATTGCGGAAGGATTGCCTGTTTTCATTGAAAAATCATGGGTGCTCTCCGCACTTAAAGAGTCTGAAAAAACATGGGAAAACAAATCCGCGCACATTTCTTTTAATAAGTCATCCTTTGTTTCAAAGTGGGCATAAAATGTGGTCCTGCCCACGTTGGCCTCATCAATGATATCCTGAACCGTGATCTTTGAATAACTCTTTGCGGAAAGCAGCGTACCAAACGCCTCAAATATCGCAGTCCTTGTTTTCTGCTGCCGTCTGTCCATAAAAACCTCCTCCGAACAAATCTATAAGAACTGTTCCGTAACAAACATTCCATGGAAATTATCCATTGATGCCGGACACGGTCCTATTTATAATAATACCAAACAAAGTGTTCTGTATAAAACAGATTATACCATTCCTTGCAAAAAGCGCAAGGGAATATCCACAGGGAGGATTTAATGATGATAAAGCGAATAAACGACTGTTTGTCCGGTGTTCCCATGACTCTTACCGGCGGTGCATTTCTCCTGGGCAGTCTTGTACTGATGCTTTTTGATACACAGCTTCCGGCTGACCCGGCCTGGGTCTCAATTATTGTCTGCGGGATCCCTTTGGTCTATCTATCCTTATGGCGGATCATTCACAATCCAGGCATGAAAAAAATCTCCTCCGCACTGCTCATTTCCATTGCAATGTTTGCGGCTATTGGAATCGGAGATATCTTTGCGGCCGGGGAAGTTGCCTTTATCATGGCTATTGGTGCTATCCTGGAGGATAAAACTGCTGAACGTGCCAAAAGAGGGCTGCAGAAACTGATCAATCTTGCTCCGCAGCAGGGGCGCAGGATCACAGGCGGCAGAGAAGAAATGATCAATGCAGAAGATATCAGGGTGGGGGATATCCTGCGGATCCTTCCCGGCGAAACCGTACCGGTGGATGGAGAGATCATAAGCGGCGCAACCTCCATTGACCAGGCCGTTATGACCGGTGAGTCTCTGCCTGTTGACAAGGCTCCGGGGGATAAGGTGTTTTGCGGAACGATCAACCGTTTTGGTGCCGTTGATATCCGCGGGGCAAAAGTCGGTGAAGACAGCTCCCTGCAAAAGATTATCCGCATGGTCCGGGAGGCGGAAGACAAAAAAGCCCCCATGGAACGCATCGCAGACAAATGGGCCACCTGGCTTGTGCCTGTTGCTCTGCTCATTGCGGTCATTACAGGGGTTGCCTCAAAGGATATCGTCCGCGCCGTAACCGTGCTGGTGGTTTTCTGTCCCTGCGCCCTGGTGCTTGCAACACCCACGGCAGTCATGGCAGCCATCGGGCAGGCGACAAAATACGGAGTTATCATTAAATCCGGTGACGCACTGGAACGTATGGGAAAAACAGACACCATTGCCTTCGACAAAACCGGGACTTTGACCAAGGGCAGTCTTGTGGTTGCAGATATCTATCCCTTTTCTAAAGATATGGATCAAAAGCAGCTTCTGAGTTTAACGGCTTCTGCGGAAGGTTATTCAGAGCACCCTTTGGCAAAGGCCATTACCGCCTATGGGAACGAACAGGGGGCAGAGCTTATGGAGGCAGGGAACTTTCAGATGATCCCCGGAAAAGGGATCAGGGCAGAGGTAAACGGGAAGCTGCTGCTGTGCGGCAACCCGGACTTTATCAAGGAACATCAGATCCCTGTTGATGAAGCCGCCTCCCTCATATTGGACCGGTTCCCCAGCCAGGGAAAGGCTGTCGTTCTTGTGGGATATGGAGTACAATTGGCGGGCGCTGTCACTCTGTCAGATACTCTGCGGGAAACGTCAAAGGAGATGATAAAAGAACTAAAGAACATGCATACACAGGTGGTTCTGCTTACAGGCGACCACGAACAGGCTGCCCGGTATTTTGCAGATCAGACCAGGATCGATGATGTTCATGCGGGACTCCTCCCCGCCCAAAAAGCAGCGGAAATACAGCGATTACAGGGAGAAGGGCGCAGCATCTGTATGATCGGTGACGGTATCAATGACGCTCCTGCCCTCAAAACTGCCAACGTAGGCGTTGCAATGGGAACCATGGGAAGCGACATTGCCATTGATGCCGCTGATATTGCCCTCATGGGTGATGATATCAGCAAAATCCCCTATCTCAAAAGGCTGTCCAATGAGGCAGTCAGTACCATTAAGCTCAGTATCTCCTTGTCACTTTGCATCAACTTTGCGGCAATCTTCCTTTCTGTTACAGGGGTTCTGACTCCAACCACCGGAGCCCTGGTCCATAATGCGGGTTCCATATTTGTAGTGCTGATTGCCGCCCGTTTGTATGACCGTAAGTTTATTGATGAGAAGAATATGGGCAGTTCCATGAGATGACACAGGAAACTTCCTATATAAAAGCTTAGAAAGCATAGAAGCATTTGTAAAGACTTGCAAAATGTTAATGCCCCCCTTTGTAACAGACCGGCCATATAAGGAATCCAGCCTGTGAGGAAACTGTTTCTCCTCGTTAAGGGGGGCAAAACTTTTCAATTTTAATAAGTTCTTTATCAGAAGTGTGTTTCACCCATTCTGCTCCAGCAGCACCAGACTCAATTGCAGCTGAAAGCAGTAATTGGCATCTACGATTTCCCTTCCAAGAATTTCTTCACATTTCTTGATCCGGTATTTAACAGTATTTCTGTGAAGGAACATGTGATTGGCAGTTTCAGTGACGCTGCACCTGCAGTCCAGATACGTTTTAAGCGTCCTTCTAAGCTCCAAGGTCATCTCGTCCTCAGGATTTGTCAAACCTTTTAAATGGTATAAACAGTATCCTTTGATCTGCTCGCTGGATACCATTTTAAACAGTTCATTTGCATCGGTGGATTTGAAATATTTAATATAAGGGATATCTTCCTTCTCTTCCCCGTACTGGTAGCTTTCCAGTGCCGTATTATAAGAATTGTCAATGGTTTCCAGCTCCATCACTCCATTGCCAAAGGAAAAGGTGATGGAAACTTTAAGAAAACGCAGCAAAGCCTCGTGGTAATCCTCCAAAACTTTTTCCAGTTCCCTGTAATTGCCCTGTATCAGCAAAACATACTGGTAAGTCAGAGTTTCCGGAAAGATAATGATATCCCCATGGAATTTCTCCTGGAGCTTCCTGTTCAGCCAGTCATATATTAAAATGTACCGTTCTTCCCTGTGGGATAAGTTCAGGAAATCAAATTCCCTTCCCCCAAAGGGCTCCAAAGTCGCCAGGATTATCTTATAGCCGGCAGCCGGTTTTAACCCATATTTCTCTCCCACCGTAAACAGCTGGGCAGAGGACCACCGCTCCTTCTTATGCTTATTCACAAGGATATGCAAAATCGCTTCCTTCTGCTTTAACGGATTGCATCTCACGTACAGGTTTTTATACAAAAAGATGCCAAACACCAGCACCAGCTGCTCGATCACCATGCCGGACATGGTATCTTCTTTCCCCTCACCGCCAAAAATATAAAGATAATATGGATTTTTTCCCACGGTTTGTATTGGATAGATGGAGACCTTTTCCTTTACCTTTGACACATGGATGAAGTTTTCAAAGCTGTCTGTCTTTCTTTCATAAAAAGACAAATCATAAAACAGGTTCTGCGCTGCTCTTAAATATTCCTTTTGACACGTATGGGTAGCAGATTCCACCTCACCAAAGGGATTTAATAATGCAGCCGGCTTTTTGATGACAAGTCCCAGGTTATTCATCATAACTCCCGCAGAAGCCCCCTGAAGAAGCAAAGCGGAAAATTTTTTCTGTGTGTTTAAGGCAAAGGTCAGCTCCCCATTCTGATTATCCCAGATATAGGCCAGTAACTGCTGAAACACCTCCCCCAATGTCATATTGTAGGGGATCTGGATCAGAGGAAATCCCAGCTGGTCTGCAAGTTCAATGACCTCCGGCTCCAGGCGGTCGATAAAGCGCCCCAGCTTAATGGCAAGCCCTGCACAGGGCAGACGGTCCAGACTTAGAATAAACTCACATAATCCGGCCTGGTTCTCCTTAAACGCCATCCCGGTAGTGATCAATAACGTATTCTCAGGTAAATAGGACGCAACATCCGGCGTTTCCGTAGACTCAACCGTGAAAATCTCTCTTCTTAAATCGGCCTTATTATTCAGCACTTTCAGGTTTTGAAAGATTGGTTCTTCCAGCAATTTTCCAACGGTCATACTATGCCTCTCTTTTCACATTCAGAATCGTTTCCGAGTCATGATCAACATTCACCGTTCGCGCCGATGACCAAGCTCATCTTCGCTCACTTGCGCTCATTATATCATGACTCTTCGAGTCATGATCAACATTCGCCGTTCGCGCCGATGACCAAGCTCATCTTCGCTCACTTGCGCTCATTATACTATGTCCTTTCTTTTCTGGCAATGTGGTATTTATTCATTGATCCTCTGATTATTGGCTCCCGTTTAAAATTTCATAATCCAGTTCCTTTTCATCTTTTGCTATCATCATGGCGACCAGGGCATCAATATCTACATTTAATATGGTGCGGAACATCCCCGAAAACCAGTCAATGCTGGATAAAAAAGCAATGCTTTCCAGGGGAAGGCCCAAGGCGGGGACAACGATTGCCAGGGCCACCAGACCGCCTCCAGGCACTGCCACAGTTCCAAGACAGGATAAGGTGGATAAGACGATCACCCTGACCAGCTGGGGCATGGGAAGGGGGATACCGTAAATCTGGGAGACTGTGACACATGCCAAAGCAAGAAACATGGATAAACCATTGCTGTTTAAGGTCATTCCCAGGGGATTGACAATGCCTGACACTTTCTTGCTGACTCCCAGCTTCTTCTCACTGTCCTCCATTTTCGTGGGGAGGGTGACGGCGGAGGAAGTTGTGGTAAATGCCACGATCGTCATGTTACCCAGCTTTCTTCCGACATGAAAGGGATTGGCCTTGCAGTAAAATGATACGAATGCGATCATAAGGCAAAGATACAGGAGTGAGCCGCATCCGAATAAAAGGAGAAACTTGATCAATGGCATAATGACTTTTATGCCTGTAGTGCCCGCAGTGTAAGCAAGCAGCGCTCCGATCCCAAAGGGAGCCAGTTTCATGACCTTATGTACGATTCCCAATATCACTTCATTGAACTCCCTGATGACTCCCATGAGCTGGACCCTCTCCTTCTTTATGCGGCAGGCCCCGAGGGACGCGCCGAATAATACGGAGAATATGATCACCTGGATCATATTGGAATCTGCCATGGACTGAACGATGTTGGTGGGTAAGAAATCAAGAATAATGTTGTAAAGCCCCTTATCCGTAGTCTGGACGATCTGACCGGCAGCAGGAAGGGAAAGCCCTTTTCCAGGTAAAAAGAACTGGCCTAAAGCAACTCCTGCCGCTGCTGCCAGCACAGTGGACAGGAGAAACCAAAACAGCATCTTTACGCCAAATCTTCCTAACTCCTTAGGATCTAAATTCGCTACGGATTCAATGACCGCTCCCATGATCATTACCACGACAGACATTTGAATGAGCCGCAGGAAGATATCTCCTATGAGCTTGATATCCTTCACCTTATCCCCCAGACAGATTCCAAGAAGCAGCCCCCCGGCCATCCCGATCATGATCTGTACTGTCATAGATAATTTCATTTTTTTCATTCACAGACCTCCCATTATATGTTTGCCTCACCTTTGACATAATCGACCCCTGCTGCCATACCTAAAATCAAATCACAGCCAGAGGTAGAACCTATCATCCTTATCCTGTCCATACATTTCTTCATTTGTGAAGAATTTTTCTGAATCAAAGCATCCACCAGCTCCACCAAAGCGTTATTAAAATACCCTTCCAATGCACAATGATAATAGTGCCCGCTGATATCAGTTGTATATTGGCGGTCAATCAGCTCCTTTAAGGCCTGGAGAAAGGGCATTTCCAGTATGGGAGAAATTCTGTCCACATATAAAATCCCCATAAGGAAATCATCACCTGACGGCGTTAAGCCCATCCCTCTTCCGATCCACCTTTTTATGGTCTTTTCAGCCTCTTCTTTTGGTTTTGAAAATGCCTGGTACAATTCATCCACTTCCTCTTTCTCTGCCGCCATAAAGGAGCCAATGGATTCCCCAAATCCTGTAGGAAGATTCCAGTCAATAAAATCTTCAAACATGGTAATCCCTTCCCGGTCTATGGCATACTCCTTTTTCCGGATAAAGCTGCTGTATATCCGGGAGTCTTTTAAGCAAAGGCGGATGGAATCCGAATACAAGGTCTGTTCCTTCTCATCCCAACGGAAACAGGGGGAGAAAGCTGCCTGTTCCAAAAATACAGGCAGATCCTCCTCATCCAGTAAAATGCCATAAGGAACCAGGGCATTGTTTTTATTTCCAATAAAGCAAAGGAAAGGAGGAAACGCCAGATTACAGCCGCTATCAAACTGACTGTGGACCCTGTAAGCTTCACCTTCTTTTAATGCTTCTAACAGCTCTGACGCTGCCAGCTTTCCTGATAAGCTTCTCATATCCTCACCCTTTATATCCCAGCTTTTTCCCATAAGCCATGACTGCCTTTTGGAAACATTCGACGGGGGGATGGACCGTTCCAGCTCCTATCTGTCCCACACCGGCTTCCTTATGGGCAATCCCTGTATTGATAACAGGAGTGATCCCTGTTTCTACCACCTTTCTTGCATCAATCCCCAGGCAGGTGCCCTGGAAATTCCATGTGGGAATGGCAAAGTTAGGGTTTTGGCTGATGACGATCTCCATCATTTCATTGCTGATGCGAAGTGCATCATGAAAACCGCCTGTTCCAACAAACCTGGTAACTGCCGGCGCCGCGATCATAGCCATTCCGCCTACCCCAAAGGTTTCCGTAATGGCGCTGTCTCCTATGTCAGGGCTGGCATCCTCACCGGAATATCCGGTAAAGTAAAGGCCCTGGGGAGTATTGACCGGCGCAGTGAACCACTCATCCTTCATGCCGCTGATCCTGATTCCAAAGTTTTCTCCATTCCTGCACATTGCCGTCACAATGGTTCCTTCCGTGATCAAACGTGCGCCATCCATCACCGCCTTGGCCGCTGCCATCATGATGTTTAAGAAGAACTGGTCCGTATCGGCAAGAAACTGAATGACTTCCTTTTTCTTCTCTTCCTCTATGGAAAGGCCCGCTATGACAGGGGACATTTCTTTTAAGAACAGGAGGGAAGCCGCTATATTCCTTTGGTGGAATTCATCTCCCATGGCAATGGCCTTTGCGATCATGGGGTTGATGGCAAGCCCTTTTTCCAGCTTCTTAAGGGCCATGGAAAGCACCGGTCCCAGCACATCTCTCATCCAGCCTAACCGTAAGACCACTTCTCTGGAGTATGCGCCAAACCGGAGTACCTTTCCAATTCCTTCATTCATGGTGCAGTAAGCCTTATTTCCGTCGGTGGTATTTTCCACTACAAATACCGGCATGTTTGCAGAGGTGATTCCCCCCATAGGTCCTACGGCATCCACGTGATGGCAGGGGATGAAATCCACTTCCCCACGGCTTAAAAGCTCCACCGCTTCCTCCTTGGTGGAAGCCCACTTTTCAAACAAGGCCGCACCGATACAGGATCCTTTCATAGGACTGGTCATATTTTCCCATCGGATAGGCGGACCCGCATGGAGAAGCACCTTTCCCTGATTTAATTCCTTGATTACTGTCTTGGCAGGCACCACATCCAGTAAAACCGGTGAAGCAAGGATCATTTTCTGTATGACTGCCTGATTTGCATCGTCTATTGTATCGTACAACATAAGAACCTCCTCATATCCACATAAGACTTTTCCGGTCCATTACTGCCTGGAAAACTTGTAGCCTCTTAAATACTGCAGGACCTTGATCAGCTCCAAATCCCCTCCTGCCGGCGGTGTCCACTGATACTGCACTGCCTTGCAGGAGAATTCCTCCAGCACGTCGGTAAAGCTTTTTAACCCAATATTAATGACCCTGGGCTTTTGGGAGAGCAATTCCATCATCTGCTTTGATACGGCATGCTCCCTGTCTGCCTTCACCTTTTCCCTTGGAAGGATCGTCTTCTCCGTTTCTGTATAAGGGTGACCGATGAGACAGAGGGCCGTTTCCACCGCTCTTTTATTGCTGGTGCAAAGGATGACGCCTATATCCTCCAGCTTTTTCTTCTGGAGATCATAATTTTGCTTATCTTCTCTGGTTCCGCAGATGGCTGCCACAAAGAAGACCTTTTGCCCTTGCTTTTTTACCTGCTCCATCATATCCCTGATTCCTGGAAGAAGGGCTCCTGCCATGTCTTCATGAGAACCATATCCCAGCACAAGATCAAATAAAATAACACCCGTCTCTTCTTCCTCCAGAGCCTGCTTCATACAAACGATCCTGTTTGTGGGGTCGATCATTGGATGGGGTTTTCCCACGGTATAGACGTCATCTCCCAGATCAATGATGGTATAGCCCTGTGTATTGAGCATGAAACCTTCCTTTTTTCCTCCTGCACCGGCAATGCCAATGGTATCCTTTATGAGCATTACCGCCTCTGCCGCCAAAGTTCCTCCGGAATAATAGCCTTTTATGGTTTTGTGGTCTTCCTTTTTAAATCCTTCCCCCACCTCCGGCTTCCATGTATCCTGGACGATCTCTTCTTTTCTCACTAAGGAAACTGCGATCCTGGCTGCTTCATCCAGGGTGTAGGCATGGTAGAAGTTCTCCTCGTGTATTTCCGGCTTTTCCCCAAGAAACAAGGTCACCACAGGCTTTTCATAGTCCCAGAGCCTTTTTACGATCGCATCCCTTACTTCCTTTGCCGGGGGCTTTGACAGGATGACAACCACCTCCACTTCGGTATCCTTTTCCATGGCATCAATGGCATCCAGCATGGTGATTCCTCCCACCTCAGCCGATAAATCCCTGCCGCCTGTGCCGATGGCATTTGCCACGCCTTCTCCCAGCTGGTCAATGATGGTCGTAACCTCCTGGATCCCTGTGCCGGAAGCGCCGATGACCCCGATCTTTCCCGGTCTCACATGGTTGGTAAAAGCAATGGGCACCCCCTTGATGATGCCGGTTCCGCAATCCGGTCCCATAACCAGAAGTCCCTTTTCATGAGCCTTTTGTTTTAAAGATATTTCATCTTTTTTTGATACGTTGTCGCTGAAAATAAATACATTCAAATTTTCATCAAGCGCCCTGTCAGCCTCGGCTGCCGCATACATGCCAGGTATAGACAGGACCGCCAGATTGGCATCCGGCAATCTTTTTAACGCCTGTTCCCAGGTAGTCACTGTTTGGTTTTCTTCATTTCCGGAAGTGCTTTTGGACTGGTTATTGAGAAATCCTTCCGTCTCCTTTAATACCTGTTCTACAAGCACCTCTGACTCCACATCCACCACAATAGCCATATCATTGGACTGGGCTTCCGCTAATTCAGGAGTCTCCAGGCCGCTGGCCTTAAATAAGTCCTTGTTGGCAGGTGTTGCCATCATAATGGAGACTTTATGTATTCCTTCCATGGCGGAAATTTTATTGGTCAGCAACATAAGAACCACGGAATCCTGATAGCTTCCTTTGCGAATTATCGTTTTAATCATGTTACTACTCTCCTTTTAACCTCTTATTCAGCAAATTTATTCTTATGGTCATAGCGGTCATAATGAACATCTTCGCTGATCAGATATTGATAGATATCGTCTACGATCTCTATCCCGTTCTTGTCATAGTCTGCCTTTCTCAAAAGTCCCCGTTCTCCCGGATAATACACCTTGTCAAAGCCTTCTGCCGGTTTAATGGCAGCCAGTTCCTCCATGGTGGCGGTTATGTTTTCCTTAAATCTTTCCAGGCCCACAAATTTATTGGGATCCAGCACAATGTGAAGCTGCCCCAAATCCCTGCCCTTTGATAAATCTTCATACATGCTGCTCACATGCTTTCCAAAGGGAAGGCCTAAAAGGATGCCTGAAAGCATGTCAACCATCATCATGAGTCCATAGCCCTTTGCGCCTGCAATGGGAACAAGCGCATTTACCAGTGTGGAATCAGTGGTTGGATTTCCATTGAAATCCACTGCCCAGGTGCTTGGGATAGACTCCTTTTTTGAGCGGGCATACAGCACCTTTCCCCAGGCCTGGACGGTTGTAGCCATATCAAATATGATATTTCTGCCGTCAGCCCCCGGCGCTCCAAAAGCGATTGGATTTGTTCCGTAGTAAGGATCCGATCCTCCGTAGGGGACTGCCATTGGATCTGACTGGCACATGGAAATGGAAACTAAGTCTTCCTTTGCAGCCATTTCCACATAATATCCCAGGCTTCCGCTGTGAGAAATGTGCTTGGCTCCCACCACTGCTACTCCCGTTTCCTTTGCCATCTTGATCGCTTCTTCCATAGAAAGCACTGCCGCCGCATAGCCTGAGCCATTGTCCCCATGGAATATCCCGCTTGCCGGGCCTGTTTTCTCAAACTTAAATTCCGGATGAATGGTAATACCGCCCTTTGCGATTCTTTCGGAATAATACTCTACCCTGACGGCTCCGTGGGAATGGATCCCCCTTGCATCAGACCATGTGAGGATATCTGCGGTAATGTCCCCGTGCTCCTTTGTAAGCCCTGCTTTTTGAAGCTTATTACTGATCAGTTCATGTAATTGTCCTTCTGTTAATCTCATGAGATATCCCAACCTTTCTTCGATTATATCTTCTTCTGACTTTTCAGGGATTTTGTGCGCTGCCTTATAACTCTGCATCCCTGTTGCAGTCTTTTGAATATACATAGGCAAATTCTTCGTTCCGCCCTACTCCGTAAGCTGCCTGCAAGCTGTAAGCGCCCATAAACAGATAGTCGCCCTTTTTAACAGGGATCCAGTGATTGTCCAGATTATACATTCCTTCGCCGGAATAGATGTAGGCGCCGTGCTCCTGGATATGGGTTTCAATGTAGCCGTGGCAGGCGCCTGGCTTAAAGCTTAAAATATGGAAATTCATATCAAATCCAATGTCAGAGGCTGACGGCAGGAAGTCCTTGACCCCTACATCCTCCATACCTTCATAGGGAGTAAAGGGCACATCCCCGATATTTCCGCAGACAGTATAGGCTTCATGGCCCTCGATCCTGTTATAGCGTCTCTTATATAAAAATGCCTTTGCCGGAATATCTCCCACATTTTCAAAGTACACCTGATTGCCTTCAGGAGAATAAATGTATCCCCCTTCTGTCAGCTCTTCTTCCTTATCTTCATTTTTCACCTTTACCCTTCCTTCCAGAATGTAGAGGAATACCTCGATCCCATCTCCTCCAAATCCCTTTGGATGGCCTCCGCCCTGCTCCATTGTCACCAGATAATCTACGAAGGAAGCTCCCAGCTTAGGGGAAGCTAAAATGGTCACTGCGCATTTCTCAAATCCCGGTATCACGTTTTTCACCAGTCCATCCGGCTCAATTAATGCAAAATTTCCTCTCTTTACGATGGAACGGGTTGATAAAATATCATCCCGGTATCCTGTTATCTGATTGATATAGCTCATGTTTTTTTCTCCTTTATCTTGTAATTATTTTGCCTTACTGAAAAATGTCCTTGCATTAAATATCAGGAATAGTATGGTTCCCAGAATAAGAAGCAATGCTCCGATATAAAATCCTGCGGTGCCTGATCCTGTTTTATCAATAATAAATCCTGTTACCGCCGGTGCGATAATGGATGAGGACATTCCGAAAAAGTTAAACAGCCCCAGGGTGGTTGCCATGTTCTTTTTGTTGGCTCTGTCTGACACATAAGAGATCAGAACCGGATCAACAGCCATCTTGCCCAGGAACCCATAAAGCAGCAAAATGACGGTTAAGGATAATGCATTTGGCATTGACATGGATAAGGCCACCAGCACGAAGGCGGACAGTTCCAGGCCAATGATGATCAGCGCCTTTTTCCCTCTGAACTTATCGGATAAGCCTGCAAAAAACAGCGCTCCAGGTACTGCTGTAACAGATATCATGGAAACCACCAGGCCAATCATTCCGCCGGTGATCCCTCTTTCTGACTCCAGGAATTTAGGAAGCCAGGTCACAATGAGATAATAGGCGTAGCAGGTGGAAAAATACAATATGTAGCAGGAAATCATGTTAAGAGAAAGTAAGGAAGCCTTTTTCTCGGTTCCGGAATCCACCTCTTCTGCCTTTTTGCTGTCTGTTCTTTGAACTGCATGGTGTCTTCCTCTGTCCTTGATTGCAATGGCAAACCAGATAACCAAAAGCACGATTAAGCTAGCTGATATGGTCACCATTGTCTGCCAGGGCAGATGCAAGGTCTTAACAATAAAGCTGGAACCTGTCATTCCAAGGATCAGGCCCAGTGCAGAACCGCTGTTGACGATGGCCGTGGAGATACCCTTTTTCTCAGGCGGCACGTGTTCCGCAGTTAAGGAAAACGCAGCTCCATAATAAGTTCCGCAGCCGATACCGGCGCAAACGCTGCCTATGTAAATCGTATGAAGGGACTTTGACATGGCAATGCTGAAGGCTCCTAACGCAAAGAGGAGAAATCCCGGTATGAGAACCTTTTTCTGTCCGAATCTGTCAACTAAGAACCCGGATGGAATCTGCAACGACGTATATCCAAAGAAATAACAGCTTGCAATAAGCCCCATAGCCGTATTGGAATGCTGTCCCACCGTCCCCTGTATCTCCGTATAGATGGGCGACAGCATGGAACGGTAGATCCAGATGACCACCCAGCCCAAGCAGAAAGTAAATACGATTGTTTTCCAATAATCCTTTGGCAATTGTTTTGTTAAACTTTGATCTCCCATAATGCCCCTCACTTTTCCTATTGATATGATAATTCATATAGAGATGACTTTAAAGCTTCTATTCCCTGTTTCAAATCCGGCAGCTCCGTCCGTTCCGCCGGATTATGGCTGATCCCTTTCATGCTTGGGACAAAGAGCATTCCGGCAGGAATCCTGGGCGCTATGATCTGAGAATCATGGCCCGCACCGCTGTGCATCATCCGGTAATTCAGTCCATTTTCCCTGCAGACCTTCTCAATGAGCCGGATCATTTCGTCATTCATGGGAACAGGCTGCTCATCCATCCATAAGTCGATATTTATTTCCACCCCATGCTTTTCTGCGATCTGCTTCATGTTCTCTTCCAGCTCAGTCGTAATGCTTATTAAAAGTGCCTGATCCGTATGGCGGCAGTCCATGGTAAACAGAGCTTCCCCGGGAACTACATTCACCGTATTTGGTTTGACTTCAATTTTTCCAAAGGTCAATACCAGCGGATCACCTATTGCTCTCGCTTTAATTAAGGAATTGTAGACGATCTCTGAAAATACCTGGATTACGTCTTTCCTGTATTTCATGAGAGTCGTACCGGCATGATTGGCCTCACCCTTTAAGGTGATGTTATATCTTCTCTGCCCTACGATGCCGGTGATCACTCCTACGGATTTTCCTTCCATCTCAAGAGTATTCCCCTGCTCAATGTGAAGCTCTATAAATGCCTTTACATCATCCATGGAACCGCCGGAATCTTTTTTAAAGTCAAATCCGCACTCATGCATGGCATCTGCAAATCTGATTCCTTGTGAATCTGTGAGATTTTCAACTTCTTCCTTCTTAGCCAGTCCAAACAGGTTCTTGCTCCCCCAGAAAACATATGGAAATCTGCTTCCCTCCTCTTCTGCCATGGAAATGACCTCCAGATTCCTTTTCGGCCTTCCATAGGTTTCCAGCAGGTTTTTTACAGCTAAGTATCCTCCGAAAATTCCAAGCTGGCCGTCTAAATTCCCTCCGTTCACTACCGTATCCACATGGGAACCGGTGGCAATGGTTCCGGATTCCGGCTCCGTTCCAATGATCCTTCCATATAAATTCCCCACTTCATCAAATCTGGTTTCCATGCCTATTTGCTCAAATTTCTCCTTTAAAGCCAGCTGTACCTCAAGCCAGCTCTTGGAATAAAGGAGCCTGGTCATCCCTCCTGTCTGGTTTTTTCCATAAGAGGACATCCAGTCCAGCATTTCCTTGATCTCATTGACGGAAATATCCATTTTGCTACCTCCTGAATCTTTTTTCTATCGATTCGAATCCATGGTTTTATTTTATAGAAATTTTTATTACAATACATCAGCCAAACCAGATAATCTGATTTTTAATTTTTGTATGTTTAGCACAATGATTTTTGTGTTATTAGGCATTTAATTAACGATGTTGTTAATTATTTTTCAATTCCATGGGTTGACTCTGTGATTTTACATGCTTTTTTGGAGGGTGCTGTGGAATTTTGGAGTGTTATATTATAGTAATGGCCGGGAATATCATCTGATACATGATGGAGTTACCGCATAAGATGGGGGGGAGGAACGGATTGGACAAAGTCTTTCGGATTTCAAACGAAAAGGACGCTCATTTCTGAACGTCCGGTTACGAGAAAAAGAACATCAATTTCATGGCATGGCATATCCAATATTTTTTAATTTCTTTTCAGCTGATTCAAAAGGCAGTTAAAGGACTTTCACACGGTCTTTATAGGAGTCTTCATGTTCCGTCTATGATAAGGCTCCTCTATTCATATCGTTATTTCTGTACTTATTGACAAAAGGATTTTCTAATGGTAACCTTTATGCATTGCATATATAAGGGTATATATTACATAACAAATTTTTAAACTTATTCACAGATGAATTTCCCTGCCGCAATGAATAATTTGAAAGGATTTTAAGAGTAAAATGAATGCTACAAGAGATCTGATCAACGGCAATGAAACAAAGGCCATGATAAACTTCGCCATCCCCATGATCATCGGCAATATATTTCAGCAATTATATAATGTTGCCGATACGGTTATTGTGGGAAAGTTCATCGGCTCCAATGCTCTTGCTGCGGTAGGCAGTTCGTTTTCCGTTATGGTTTTATTAACTTCCATCATCATTGGATTCTGCATGGGCAGCAGCGTGGTATTTTCTTTGATTTTTGGCGCAAACGAAATAGACAAGCTGAAAAATTATTTCTTCACTGCTTTTATTTTTATTGGAATCGTTACAATAATCATCAATCTATGCTCTATCATTTTTATTGATAAAATTTTAACCTTGATCAATATTCCCCAGGAGGTTTTAGAGGACTCAAGGACTTATTTGGAGATCATTTTTTATGGAATCAGCTTTACCTATATTTACAATTACTTTAGTGCTGCCATGAGGAGTATCGGCAATTCCGTGGTGCCGCTTGTTTTTCTTATCTTATCTGCTGTTATTAATATCGTATTGGATATCATATTTGTTGTTCCCCTTCAGATGGGGATCGCCGGCGCAGCCTATGCCACAATCATTGCACAAGGCTTTTCAGGTATTGGTATTGCTGTTTTTTGTATACTGCGAGTTCCTCTAATCCGCCTTAAACGGAAACATTTGTATTTAAATAAAAGTGTTGTAAAGAGAATTTCTAATTTCTCCATACTCTCCAGCATCCAGTATTCGGTTATGAATTTCGGAATATTAATGATACAGAGTCTGGTAAACAGCTTTGGTGTGTCTGCAATGGCGGCCTTTGCAGCAGTTGTTAAAATAGAAAGCTTTGCTTATATGCCTGTGCAGGATTTCGGCAATGCATTTTCTACTTTTATTGCTCAAAATATAGGGGCTGGAAAACAAAAGCGTATTTACACAGGAATACGCTCTGCAGTGAAAATAATAACCATTTACTGTGCTTTGATCTCCGTTCTTATATTGGTGTTTGCAAAGCCTCTGATGTACATTTTTATTAATAAAAATGAAACAGAGATATTGGGGATTGGAGTACAATATCTTTTCATTGTAGCCGGTTTTTATTGCCTGATCGGGTATTTATTTATGTTTTACGGACTGTTCCGGGGAATTGGAAAGCCAGGAGTGTCCATCATACTTACTGTTGTAAGCCTTGGCATCAGGGTTATCCTGGCTTATGCCCTCTCCTCTGTGAGCCGGATCGGAATTGTCGGGATATGGTGGGCGATTCCTATTGGTTGGGCGGTTGCAGATGTGATTGGTGCTATTTTAATCAGGCATTATTATGTAAACAATGGTTGATTAGATGAAAGAAGTATCCTAAGATTTTTGGGAGTATTATGATCTGATGAACAACCGTTCTGCTTATGTGAATAAGCTGCAGGGAGAACTGTGCATGGTATTACCCCAGATCTTAGGCATCTTTTCAAAAGTTAACACCAATACTGCTATGACTATTCTGGAAGCCTATACTTCTCCAGATGCCTTTCTTGCCGCCTCCAGAGATGACATCATTGCTTCCATGCGCTCGACTGCACGTTTTGGGGCTTTTTATCTCTCTGATAAATGTGACGCCATTATAAACGCTTCCAAATTCACAAAAGTATTTGGCCATTCTGTCAGCAGCAACTTTAAGCGGATCAAAATCTATATCCGTTTTATCCGCCAGTATAATGCAGAAATCTCTTCTATTCTGGAAGATATTCATTCCCTTGTGAGTACGAATCAAGGTACCAGGGATTACTACTTCAAAAAGGTGAATCAAAAAGAAAATGGTAGCTGTCGGAGCAGTTATACATAAAATTTGTAACATCATCTTTACAAGTCCTTCGTGATAAAAAACCTTTTGAAATCATCACGCCAGAACAGCATCAAAAAAATCAATTAAAAGCGAGATGCGACATCGCAGCGGCTCCTCAACTTGGGTTTAGTTATTGTTCTTTCTTTTATGTTTATCTGCATTGCTGCTTTCACTTTTTTATATCTTCTAATACAACATCTAATTCATCCCAATCGAATGTGTACCAGAAGACATATTATCATCAATGCAAACTCAAGAATCATTAAGTAATAACTACTATCGCAGCAATCAAATTATCAAGGAATCAAGCTGGTCTACACCATTTTTCCATGCCAAATGAATTTTATTAGATACAAATAACGATAGTTTTAATTTTGAATCAATTTCTAGTTTGCAAATAGCTTGAATTTTCATATCTTTCATTATCCACTTACATGAATAGGTTTTTCTCACCACACCTCCATAAAATGCTGCCATTTCTAAAAAAAGCTCTCGACAATCCTCAAATGGTTCTGCCTGCTTCTCTGACACCATATCTTTCATTAGCTTTACCGCATCTTCTATTGTGATACAATCCATATTAATCTGCTGATCTGTCATATATTTTTGAGTTAAAGATTCATGCTCTTCAAATAGCTTATAGTCATCTTCCTGTCGAAAATAATCACTTCGTTTTGGCTCTGCTATTTCCTTTAAGAACTCTAAACCATACTGTTTAAGAATATTTGCATAAGTTTCAATCACTTGTTTAAATTCTTCATCTGTGGAGAATATAAGTCCGTCATTTGTATACCCTGGAGCAAATTGGTTTAAACCATAGGTATAAATTCCTCCCGAAAAACAGTTAATATCCATATATATTTTTTTTTCAAATCTACTAGTCCAAAACGTAACTGTTTGTCTTGCAATCTCCCCCTTACTATTTTTAAACTCCTTTATAAACCCCCAGTTCTTTATCTCTTTATCAAAAACAAAGTCCTCTGGTTCTAATACTTTTCCAATGATTTCTTTAATTATCTTTCCTTTTTGCACAATAATCCTCCTTTAAAATGGGCAAGCCAACACAGGAACTCCTGTAGAGAATGTTACTCCAGCCTTAACTAACCACCAGATTCCATATGCCACACCACCAATAATTGCCGCTACAGCTACATCTTCTCCTCTGACATCAGGAAATTGTATCACATTATTTTTTCGGATCAATTAAATTAATAGGAGTTTTAATTCATTATAGAAATCAGATTATTAAGGAATCCAGTCTGTCCACACCCTTTTTCCATGCCAAATGAATGTCATTAGTGACAAATAATGATATTTTTCCAGTAATGACAAGCCATGATGGGGCTTGTTTAGAATCAATTTCTAGTGTACAAACTTAGACATGGCTTGAGAAGTACCATCGACTTAGCTCACTATCCGCAATTCCTACTGGCAACCCTTTTTTATCAGCCCATTATACGCTCGTGTTGCCCCTGTGTGCCCTTGACATAACACCCGGTAAGTTGACCATTATCATACTAAAACCCAAATGTGGGTCAATTTGGAAAGCCTCCTGCCAACAATCTTGCTGATACGGTTTCCTCCAAAGGCTGATAAATTGCTGTATCACAAATCATACACAAAACCTATCCGAATACAAACTTCAGTCTATATTTATCTGGTCGAAAATAAAGCAGGATAAAGGAAGGTACCCTAAATGGGCCCCTTCCGCTCACAAACACCCGCAGTGCGGGCGTTTTCGAAGCTGGTGTACGGTGCTGTAAATCATCTTTTGTACTGTCAAGGGTGCTGTAGCCACCAATAAACCACGCTATTAAGGTGTTTCTAAGGTGCTCTTGAACATCCACCTATTATATATATCGTTCATTTCTGCTGTTTTTGAGACTTATTATTAGTGATTTCTGGTATCGACGTACTACAATAATTTGGGTATCGTATATTCTCAAAGGAGGGAAACATTATGACCGAGCAGGAATTACTCGATATATTTATTCAAGAACGTATCAATATGCCAAATGATATCTTCCACCAAAAACAGTCTGATCAATCCCAGAAGGAATATGAGCAAATTATACACACTGAAATCTTCATTGAACATTTGCCATGCAAAGAAAAAGCATTAATTGAAAATTACATGGACCCTTTCATACGCCTATACTCGTCTTAGAAGAAAGTTTTCTATACCAGTATGGATTTATTGATGCTATTAGGTTTGTAAATTTTTTTATAAACTATAATTTTTATAAAAATAACGACTATATGTTCTCTATACTTCCAAACTAATATAAATACTCAATTTGATAGTATAGAGAGTTTTACAAACAAAACAAAACTTTTAGAACTTCCTTGTTCTATCACTTTAATAATTCATAAACATCATCATACACTAATGCATTAGGCATATTTTCTGCATAATCAATTATTTTTTTGAGTAATGATTTATCCACTATTGTTTCCAAATATTTCTTTTCTAAATAAGCCTCTACTAATCTAGTTATATGCCCTTTTCCTATTTCTTTTCCTCTTAGTAATATAAAATCGGCATTTATTACTAATGACAAAAGACTGATTTCTCCACTTATTGTCGTAATTTTAACACAAGTTTCAGTATCTAAAGGAATATCTTCACCATCTACAGTTTCAATTTGACAAATATGGGCATTTCCATCTATATTTAATGAACATCTTACACCAGACATTATTGATGGTCCTGACACATATTTACAATATAAGATCACGTTTGCTTCAAAAATCAGCATCACTATAACTCCTTTTAATAAACATGTTCAATATTAATTATGCTCCTGTTAAATATATCCAACATATCTGGTTCAACAGTTACTGCACCAGACTTTAAAATTCCCACATCTAATGGCATGTGATTTAATTGGTTATAGATATTTTGGGGTATTGTCACTTCGACAATTGCGGCAGTATCTCTCATTATAGGTTGATTAGCTAAATCCAATATTTCATCAAAATTATTACCAAATTGCTTAGCTTCATATGAACGTCCATCTGGTCTACCCCTAAATCCTTCATAATCAAATATATCATCAAATTCCTCAGGTCCAACCGCTCGATATACTTTTACTGGTTCTGCTTCACTTAATCCAGATTGCCCCGAACCCTCAGGTGGAGTACTGAGATATCCGACGAACGGTGAAAATCTTTATTCAATTAAAAAAATTATAGCACGTCTTTGTGCTGTTTTTAAATAGAAAAATTACTATTCTTTTTCTGGCAGTGGTTCCCGGTATTCTGTCTTATTTTTCATAATTCCGTACACTATGTTCACCAATCGGCGCATGATGCAGACCAGTGCCTGAGACTTTGTCTTACCTTCACCGATTTTCCGCATATAATAGTCATAAAATACCGGATGATTGGGTGCTCCGTTCTTTGGTCTGGACACCATGGTTACCGCCAGGAAATAAAACAGTCCATGCAACTGGCGGTTTCCCTGTCTGGAGCTTTGCTCCTTGCCTTTTCCAGCGGAACTGAACTTTACATGAGCCACTCCTGCGAATCTTGCCAGCTTATCAGCATTGGAAAATCTTCGGATATCTCCGATTTCTGCAATCAGCTTACTGGCAATAGAAGTTCCTATTCCCGGCATACTGGTCAGTTTGTAATCAAAACTAAGCAGGATTTTCTCGATTTCTTTATCAAGCCCTGCCAATTCTTCTTTCTGATGTTCCAAGTCTCTTACCAGACTTGTTGTGATAAAGTCTCTGGATTCCTGATATTCCCGAAAGGTATTTCCATCATTCTGAACACAATCCAGAATCAACTCTGCTTTATCTTTTTTGGTAATACGAGATATTTCTTTAAATTCCATTGTTAGTTCTTCTGCTGTTTTTTCCTGCAAATGGACAGGGGACGGGTAGGTCTTCCAGAAATACATCGCACATTTCCCGTCTATCTCGCTGAAAAATTTACTGTAACTGGGATATGCCATGGATATCTGCTCATGGAGTCCATTTTTAAAACGGATACCATCTTTCACCAATAAATCTCTTCGATTCACCAGTTGAGCCAGTGTCCATTCGTTATCTTTCGGCTTTGCATCCGGCAAAGTATGTAACTGATTAATCAGAACCGTTGCCACACAATACGCATCATACTCATCATTTTTTCGGTACATGGGTGCACTTTTTCTCTGGTCATAAGCCAGGGCAGGATTGATGTCTTTTACAATGTAACCATTTTCAATGAGCCAAACAGCTAAGCTTCTTCCATAACCGTAAGCATTCTCTAGCCCATAAATGGGATTTAATCCAAGAATACTGGATTTTCTGTTCACCTTTTCTGCCAGCTTTTTAAATTCACTGGGCTTGTTTTCTATCACAACAACCTCTAACTTTTCATTCCAGCAGTTTACCATCACTGCGGTATGTGTTTCCTTATGCAGGTCAATCCCTACATAAAGCAAATTTTCTCTTTTCTGCAATTTGCCCCCTCCTACTTGTTTCCAACCAATCAGTCCCCGTACCGGCAACCTCAGATGACAGCGTTAACTCATATTGAGTCCACAAGGGTTCGACAGCCTATCTACAACAAACCAATGGGTGAAAGGACAAGTTATCTCTTTTATTGGTTGTTCATGTTAACTCTCTATCGATTTGATTGCAAGTCATTTCTGGATTTATTTTCAGGAGAAGAAATGGCAGAAAAAAGAACGGAAAAGGGAGCTACAGAAAGGCAATTTATACCCCCTGTAACCCCCGGCAGCCCCATTTTACCATAGAACCGATTTCCTGTAAATTCCATGGTTCACCATGAACCATGTGGGTGGGTAGATATCACAAACCAATGGCAACGCAGATTTGATGTCCCATTCCCTGTTAGCCCTGTGTCGCAAAATATCGCCCCTGTGTGACCTTTAAAACCGATGGTAGAAATATATGCCATTCAAGCCTTACTAAGCCTTGTTGGGCATATTTGAAAAGAATTGCGTTTTCCTTTTTATCTGATAAATGTTTGTATTACCGCTACCTACTGTTCATCTTCCTGTTACTTTATCAGAAGAATGTCGCATATATGCCAGCTTCCGCAATGCACCAGGTCGCACATCTGCAACCACTTTTATAATCTGGTAATGGATAATCTCAGCCAATTTCTTGCCCCAAAACAGAGGTGAACCATGGGGTCGAAAATGATGCAGGTTAAAGAGCCGGGGTCAAAAGACTTCCCCGACTCGGATTACATCAGCCCGCAATGCGGACTGAAAGGACTTTTTCACCGGGGTCTTATTTCTGTTATTGAGGTCGTTGCCGGGGTCGCACTTGCAGGGAATGCCATTTATGCGAAAGAGTTCCGGAGTTATGATTAACTCCTATAAAACCTTACCCAGTGAATTCACTTGATCTGTTTACCCAATTTACAATATCAACTTTTAGTGATTTTTGATATCGACTTTCTGAAACCCTTACGATAATGTATGGTGTCAAAGGAGGTATGAAATATGACTGAAAAAGAATTAATGGACATGTTTATTCAGGAGCGTATCAACATGTTAATTGATACATTCCGTAAAAATCAGACCGGCAATTCAAAGAAGAAAGATAATCAAATTCTCCAAGCAGAATTATTCATTAATAACCTGCCTAACATGGAGAGAATCCTGGTACAAAATTACATTGATCAATTTTCAGATTATCTTGCATTGGAAGGTAAGCGCTTAATAAAAGAGTGCCTTTAAAATTAAAAACAGGATCAGTTATAATAACCAACCCTGAGCCTTACCTCTTACATTCACTTTGTACATCCGCTGACCACGGCATCAGATCATCAAGTAATTCTGGATGGTTTCGCCAATCAGTGTCAGGCATGTAAAGTAATAAATACTCTAAGTAGGTATATACATTAAGACCATTTGCTTTTGCGGTCTCGACGATACTGTATACAGCAGCAGACGCATTCGCTCCTTTTGGAGTGTCTGCGAACAGCCAGTTTTTTCGCCCCACGGTAAATGGACGAATGGCATTTTCAGCTGCATTGTTTGAAATGGAACATCTCCCATCAAGAAGATAATTCTCCATGTTAGGTTTCTGGTTCTTTGCATAGACAACTGCCTTTCCAAGGGCAGATCCCTTGAGATAATTAAGGTTATCAAGCCAACACCAAAAGGCCTCAAGAACTGGTTTTTCTAGTTCAAGACGCTTGCTTAATCGTTCTTCTGTGGTAAGATCTTTTAATCCTTCTTCGATTTTAAAAAGCTGATTGCAGTAATCCCTTCCGATTTCAGCCTGAGTCAATGAAGCCCCCTCGGCTTTCTTTGTAGAGATGGCTTCTACAAATTTTCTTCGTAGGTGAGCCCAACAGCCGCAACGGGTTATTCCGGAAAGTTTGTTGTATCCGGAGTATCCATCTGAATGGACATACCCTTTGAAGTTCTTCAGGAAGTTTACTGCATTGTCCCCGTTTCGGGAAGGCTGGTAATCGTAAAGAACAATTGGTTCTTTTCCATCATTACCGGTACAGTATAACCACATGTAAGATTTCGTCTGTGGTTTCTTACCCTCCTCCTTAAGGACTTGGACAGGCGTTTCATCGCAATGGATAACATCGCGTTCCAACAGCTTTTGCTGAAGGTGGTCGATGATTGGTTTAAAATAGTCATCCGAGCATCGAATAATCCAGTTAGCCATAGTTGCTCTGCTTAGAGCAATCCCCAGCTGTTCCCAATCCTTTTCCTGTCGGTAAAGAGGGATGCTATTGACATACTTTTGGTACATGACATTTGCCACGGAACTCGCAGATGCAAGGGAATGATTCATAAGTGATGTTGGAGTTTCTGCCTTCACAATATATGGATGCTCAGAGCGCTTACATTTCGAACATTCATAAACAGTCTGTATGTACCTGACGATCCGAAGTTTTGCCGGAATGTATTCCAGCTCTTCACGCAGAACCTGTGTACCAAGTACTTTTAATAGTGTACCACACTGATCACAGAACTGCTCATCTTCTGGTAGTGTACACGGAACTTCTCTTATAGGAAGATCTTTGATCAGTTCTTCGCGTTTGGTTTTTGTATTTTTACGTTTATAACCTTTGACGTCCTTTACTATAGGCTCAGGAAGAGAAGCATCTGCTTCCATTTCAGCTTCGTTGAATAAAGAAAGCTGACCATCGATTTCTTCCTTTGGAGTTTTTTCACTGGAAGAACCAAACTTCTCTTTACGGAGAAACAGGACTATTTCATTTAAGTTGCTTATCTGATTCTGTAGGTCTTGTATTGTGTTTTCGAGGTGCATGATATAAGCCTCTTTATTGTCCATTATAGTTTCATCCCTATATTTTTGATACAATAATTATACCACAAAAGTAGCTAAAAAGCCAGTAAATACAGGCTTTTCTGGCACTGGAAGCTAACAGAACGAAGCCGGTTTAGCTGGCAGAATAACCGTTTTCTGTTCCAGTTCAAGACCTTCCATCAGCCAGCGGAACTGTTGCCATGTGATAGGCTTTACGTCTTCCTCCGAGCGCGGCCAGCGGAAGCTTCCATTCTCCAGGCGCTTGTATAAAAGGCAGAATCCATCTCCTTCCCACAGCAGGCATTTGATCCTGTCACGGCGTTTTCCACAGAATAGGTAAAGTGATGGGGTAAAAGGATTTAAGTGAAACTGCTCCTGTACGACAGCGGCAAGTCCGTCAATCGACTTACGCATATCGGTATAACCGCAGGCAATGTAAATGTCCTTTGCAATAGTAATATCTCCTAACATAAGCAGTTCAGTGCAAGGAGCACAGTCTCAATGATCTGCTGCGTGGCACCATTGTGTATTTCAAGTGATGCAGCCGGAAGATGTATGATTACAGCAGCTTGTGTATGAATAGGTGTTTGCACCTCCAACTTTTTAAATAAAACCGGTTTCTCCATTGGATCAGGCAGTGCTACAGGAATCTTTTCGATTTCCTGTTCACGAATCTTCTTAAGGTAATAATAATAGGACTGTTCTTTGAAACCATTCTGGTCACACCAGGTCTTAACGGGAAGGCCACTGGCCTGGCATTCCGCAATGATCTTTTTCCATTGTTCTCTGCGGAATAAAACTTTTGTTTGAGTAACTTGATCCATAAATGCCTCCATTCCTAGAGCTTGAAAAACTTGAAAAACTATAACTCAAAAAGCTCTAATTATATGGAATTAATTATGACATGGATCTTAATCAATATATAAGGCACTGTTTTATTAAGCGCTTACATTGGAAGAACCATACTTATATCAGCAAGGATTTCTAGATGGAATAAAAATAATGAGATTTTTAAAAATTCTATAGTACAAAAGCACAGTAGTTTAGAAATATCTAAAACTACTGTGCATATTTAAATTATAAACCGCTAACTATAGTTTTAACTTTGTAATTCAAAATCTCATTTAATTATAAACACTTGTGGTAAAACTCTTAGTGTAATTAAATTGTTTTTAACAACTAAATATTGAGATTCTATATCCGTACAAACAAAATTACCAGCAACCAAATCTTTGTCATATTTTTTGATATCATCAGGATGCATTACATGACATAAGTTTTCATTTATTATAGCCAATAGACCTTTTTTATTGAAATACATTTCTCTTAACTGGTCTGGTAAGTATTCAGAACAAATTTTGACACCAAAATTTAGTTCATTTAAAACCTCATTTTCCATCATTTCAGCAGAATCATAGAAAAAATAAACCATTTCCGGTTTCCCGGTTTCCTGTGTTTTTTTAGATTCTAATGTCATTGCCTCAAAAGATACATATTGATAGGGTGCAAAAATTGGCTTGGACACTACAATCTGAGCCAAACAATATTCAAATGTTAAATCAATCAATAATACCTCTTCTTCATTTTTGGTTATTTCAACATAATCATCTTCGGCTAGTTGCTTAGATATATCATTCTGACTCCATTTCAACACAATTTCTTTAATTTGTTCATAAGTATAGTTGCTCATATTTATTTACTCCCTTTAATTTCTATATTTGAGACTTGGGGCATTTCTGTTATTCGTGGCAACCCTTTTTTGGCATTTAGTCTATCTAATAGCGAACCTGGACCATTAATAATTCCCCAACCATCTGTACCACCAAGAGACATTGTATTGCTAGATACATCAAATTCAACGTATATTGAACCTTTTGGTGCTTGTTTACCAAATGCCTCTATATCCGCAGGATTTGCAACATGAACTTTATTATCTCCCGACATCTGTACATGACCAGTTTCAACCATTTTATCATATTCCGCTTGTGACATCCACCGTCCAACTCTTGTCTTACCCGAACCCTCAGTCTGCTCCTCCTGCGGATTATTCTTCCCCGCCGGACACAGCCCCATATAACCACTGGGATCATAGTAAGTAATAGGATTATTCTGACAATAAGCATAAAGGTTCAGTCCATCTCCCCGGTACGCATCCTCCTGAATAAATCTGCCGATCTTCGGATTATAAAACCTCGCCCTCAAGTAGTATTGACCACTGATTCCATCATGCATCTGACCCGTATAGGTAATTCGGTTTTCTATACTTCCTGACGTTTCTATTATACTTCCAAACGGATCATAATGGTAGCTTTTTCTGATCTCCTGTTCCTGATCCAACAGATATATCGTACTTCCCATCTCATCACACACAAAATAGTGGAGGGAGTCCTCTCTTGCATTTTGCAGTGACACCACATGATGTCCGCGGCAATAACGTTTCTGTTCCAAACCACTCTCTTCTGCCGCTAATTCTCCCCGGTCAAATACAAAACGGATTACCTTTCCTGCTTCTTCCGTTTCATAACGCAGGCCTTCTCCATCGTACCGATAGCTGGCAGCACCTTTTTCCGCGGTCACGCTGTTCTGCCGGTTCAAAGGATCATAAGCATAGGTTCGGCTGACATCCTTTCCCTGTTCTGACACCAGATTCCCCTGCTTGTCATAGAGATAAACCATGTGGTCTGATTCTGTTTCCAGCCCTGTCAGTTGATTTTTACAGTTATACTCATATCGTTCTTCTCCGGTTTGGGTCTTCCTGGTTAACCGGTTCCCTGCCAGATCATAAGTAAACTGTTCTGTGTCACCGTGATACGTTGCTTCTGACAAACGGTTCATTACATCATAACCATATGCATTCTGATAAACATCCCCTGACTTTTTCGTGCAGTTTCCATTTCCGTCATAGGCATATGCATAATTAAGCAGTACTTTCCCGTCAGAGCCTACTGTCACCAGATGCTCCATCAGCCCATCGTCCTGGTATTGATACTCTGTTTTGACTCCATTCCCGTAGGCAAGGGAACGGATCCTCCCTTCCGGCGTATATTGATACGCTGCCAGAAATGTATGGTTTTGACTGTCTCTCACCTCTCTGACCCGGTTAAGAACATCGTAGGTATACCGGGTTGCAATCCCTGTTACATCTGTCAGTTCTATTACATTTCCATTCTTGTCATAATCATACGACAGTAACGATCTCCCGGCTGATGACTTCCTGCTTAACAGCCCCGTGGCTGTGTAATCGTATTGATAGGTAATTCCATCC